>CBDUUJ010000048.1:0-11573 GCA_965370205.1 uncultured bacterium | reverse complement strand
TGAACACCTTTAATATATTCATCAAGTTGACGCGCTGAGCGAAGAATATCCTGTATTGGCATTCTGACTATCACAGGTAATGGGACAAGCAGATCGATTGGACGAGCTACGGGGTAATCACTCCATAAAGTAGTCAGATAATCATCTTTGAATTGCATCTCAGCAAAGGGACCAACCTGATCATCATGGACACAAAGACTGTGGATTGCGGAGGATTTTAATTTAAAGATATCATTCTTGCTGTTCCTCATTTTTTTTAACTCACTCTTTGCAAGCTTAAATCCAGTAATTGCAATAGCATGCCTTCCACTTACATTATTATTTTCTTCGTTATCTTTTTTTTGTTCTTTGTGTAGAGCTGCTGTAATGATCAATGGTATACCACCGCTGATAAAGGCATACACGTAGGCTTTCAATAATGATTGAATCTTGGGCACTTTAATATCCGTTTTGAAAGTCAGCGCGTCAAGACCGACATCCCTTGTAACCTGAAGCATCTGCTCAATAGTTAAGCCATGTTTCGGGACTGACTTAGTTTTTCCAATAATATTCCTAACCGCGGATTGAGTAATCTCAACTGGAGTAGGTATTGCATGATGGTACAATTTGCCTGTCACCGAAAAAACAGACCAAAGAGCTGCAGTAGCGCACGCAGCCGCAGCTCGATCCTGTTCCTGAAACGCCACAGTTTCGACACTCAGTTCTTGCCCGAAAATGTGAGCATGATATTTACGCTTCTCGGGATAAGTACAAGTGAAGGAATCAAGATTTTCTTTGATAGGCTTCAAGCATGTCCTACCGATAACCGCGTCTCTTAATGTTCTGATTATGATAAATCCATTGTAATTTTTTTCAAGAGTTTTAAAGTCTTCTGGCGTGGCTTTTCCGTTAAGGTAAATGCTCAAGTCTTTATCTTCAAAAGGAATAGAAAGAAAATGTAATCTAACACAGGATCTTTCATAGTCAAAGAATGCACGAGAATAACTAGCAGTATAATCAGCGAGGAAGTGCCGGTCGAAGTATTTCTCCTCAATAATAATGCTGGCAGTTCCCAGTTTTTTTAAGAATTGTATCAGATATACAGTAATCCGTTTTTTTCGGATGCATGCTTCATTTGCTTTTGAATGATCTGCCAATAATTTAATAAATTGATGTTTGCTATATTTCTCTACTGAATAAACACCATATTTGCGATCAATATATTTCTCATCTGCACCGTTACTCATATGTCTGATCTCCAATATCGGTAAAATTTTTATAAAAAAAGGCGAATAACATATTCCGCCCATTAGTAGATGGAAAATAAAAATACTATATTGTCATAGCTTTATTCATGTCATTATCGTCCATCCCGGTCCTTCCCTCTTCGAGAAGCTCCTCATGCTCATCAAGAATCTTTTGCTGATTATCTGCCCATTCCTCAAGAATTTCATTTGTTATCTCGATCTTCAGTCCGCCTGGAAGATCGATTACAACGGATTCAGAATTTTCGTTCTCTCCATGCATTCAGAATATTCCTCCTTGAAATCGCCTGTAAAATTGCTCCCTTAAATGAGAACAGAATTGTACAACAACCAACTCAGCAATTCAAATGGCGTTATTTCACTGACCTCCGGTTGGCTCATGCCATTAACAAGTATACTAGGATATTTTGAAATTGCAATGCCTTTTGTACTATTATCGGCAGTTTTCGTCAAGATATTACGTCTTTTGGCGTAGTTCTGTAGTATTATTCCCGATTATTCTAGCAGTCTTGAGGTTGATCTGCTAAGTATTTACATGATGCTGAACAGCAGACTTTGTTATTATTCCGAATTTTTAATGATCAAATGTAGGACGCGATTCAGTTCATTTTGGTTGCGATTTTCCTCACCATTTTTCCAGTATCCGAAAAATTCTCTGTTCCCTTCACGGCCTGTTATCGGGCTTGCGGAGAATCCGAGAAGTCCGGGAGGATCAATGGATTTAAAAATGTCGGGGGCGGCAGACGGGGTGAATGATTCGAGCACCTCTCTCCAGATATCCGGATCGCGGATCACACCACCGGGAGCTTTTCCCTTCCCGGCTTCAAACTGCGGCTTGATCAGCGCAAGGATGATTCCGTCGGGCTTCAGCCTTTGCGGAAGTTTTGGAAAGATCAGTTTCAGGGAGATGAAACTTACATCGATTACGATACCGTCGAACGGTCCCGGAGCCAGGTCGGGTTCGAGGTTGCGCGCATTGATTTTTTCGATCACTGTAACTCTCGGATCATTTCTAAGGGACCAGTCGATGAGACCTCTCCCGACATCCAGGGCAGTGACATGCTCCGCTCCGCGTTTCAGGAGGCAGTCGGTGAAACCGCCGGTGGATGCGCCGATATCGAGCGCGTTCCAGCCGTCTGGATCAATCCCGAAATCGTTGAGAGCGCCATCGAGTTTCAATCCGCCACGTGAGACATACGGACAGTCAGGTTTAATAAGCTCAATTTTGCAATCAGGGGATACACGCTCTCCTGCTTTCACACCGGGACGGCCATCCACAAGAACATTCGCGGCAAGTATGGCAGCCTGCGCGCGGGATCTTGAGGGGAACAACCCGCGTTCGACGAGGAGTTGATCGAGTCGTATTTTTTTTTGAGGTGTCACATTCGTAGAACAGCACAGGGCTGTTGAAAAACCAGGTAAAGACAACACCTCTATGCCGCCCACAAACTCAGTGCAACCGCGGTCAATCTTAAATAATGTAAGGGTTTGTGGGTGTCCTTTTCGATTGATTAATTTCATAACACCCACAAACCCTTACGATATCTGAGATTGGACATGACAGAATCAAGTTTGTGGGCGGCATAGGTAAAATCCTGGTTAATTTATTGGAACAGATAACCGAATTGGTAATGGATAATGCAGGCGGTAACGATTCCGAGAAGCAGGCCGACGAATACCTCGATTGGATTATGCCCGAGAAGGGTTTCAAGTTCTCCAACATTCCAGCGTTTGAAGAAATCCGAAATGTTCTGGTCTTTGTAGGGACCCACCTTGGTCAGGTCCTGGATCAGATTGTTGATTGCCCTGGCCTGTTCGCCTGCATGGCGGCGTATCCCGGCGGCATCGTAGGCCACAACGAATGTAATTACCACCGCAATGGCAAAGACCGGGCTTTCGAAACCTACGACCAGCCCGATACTTGTCGCGCATGCAACGACAGGGGTGGTATGTGTGGATGGCATCCCGCCCGGACCGAGGAGTCTCTCCCAGTCGAGCCGCCGCGATCTGACCGCCTCAATCAGCACCTTAAATAATGCGGCGACACCCCAACTGATGAATGCCGATACAAGAGGCTGGTTATTAATAAGAGCTATAAAAAAATCTCGCATATCTCTATTATCAATCAGATTCCCCGGTATCGAGACCGGCTAATTGAATGACTCCTTCCGATTCGATCAGAACACGCACGCGATCCTCGGCATCATCAAGAAGGTTGGCGCAATGACGTGCCAGCGCGGAGGCTCGCGTGTACTCCCTGAGCGTCTCCTCCAGGTCCACTTCCTCGGCCTCAAGACGCTCGGTGGCTTCCTTCAGTGCGGAATACGCTTCCTCGAAGGACATCCTGGCGATATCCTTCGGGATTTTCTCTTTCTTTACATCGGCGGTCATGTTGTTTTTACTCCTTATCCGCTATCAATTTTATAATCCCGTCCGACACACGAAGATCGACCTTCACTCCGGGAGTTACCTGCCCGGTTCGCGATATCAGGCTTCCGGTTTCGCGATCGAACGCAAGGGAATAGCCCCGCGAGAGGATCGCGGTCGGGTCGAGCGTCTCAAGCCGGTTCGCTCTCGATTTCAACTCATGCCTGAGGATATTCATTCGTGTCCGGACGGCGCGGGAAATCCTGCCCGAGAGCGCATCAATATTTTGTCTCAAACCGTTCAGACGATCCATCGGACGAGTAAAAACCGGTCTTGAAAGGATGTTGACACAGCCTGTCCGGTAGGTTTCGAGTTTCATCACCGCAGCCTGATTGAGTGCGGCGAGAAGTGTAACAATATCGGAGCGGATTTCATTCACGTCAGATGCGGCAATCTGAGCGGCCTGTGTGGGGGTCGCGGCACGAAGGTCGGATACGAAATCGATGATCGTGAAGTCGACCTCGTGGCCGACCGCACTGATCACCGGAACCCGCGTTACACAGATTCGCCGCACAAGCTCCTCATCATTGAAACATGCCAGATCCTCGAAACTTCCGCCGCCCCGTCCGATTATAATCAGGTCAAGCCCGTCCCCGCCTTTCTCGCGCTCGATCTCATCCCACATCTCAAGAAGATCGATCGCCGCGATCAGGCTTTCAGGAGCTGTTTCACCCTGAACGAGCGATGGCGACAGGATCAATTCGATGTATGGCGCCCTTTCACTGAAGATCCGGATCATGTCGCGAAGCGCGGCTCCGTCCTGGCTCGTGACAAGCCCGATCATACGGGGAAATTCCGGGAGCGGACGTTTCCTGTCCTCATCGAAAAGACCTTCCTCCGCGAGACGATGGCGGGTTTCCTCAAATTTGACCCACAACTCGCCCATGCCGACCTCGCGAAGGTTATCGACCACGAGCTGATACGATCCGCCCGCCGGCCAGACATTTATGCGGCCTGACGCGATGACCTCCCGGCCCTCGGTCGGTCTGGTTTTGAGACGTTCCGCCGAGGATCGAAACGCAACGCATTTGATGTAGCTTTTCTGGTCCTTGAGGCCGAAATAGACATGGCCCGCCTTTGATGTGGAGAGGTTTGTGAGTTCACCGATGATGGATATATGAACGCATGCGGGATCGTTCTCGATCAGGTCCTTCAGACGGGAGGTGATCTGATTGACGGTCCATATACGCTCGCCTGAGGGTCCGAGCGGATCGGATTCTATGTCCGTGCTATTTTCGAACATGAGCGGGTAATAGTAGCATTTTCAGAATGGGAATTGGGAATGTATTACGCTGGAATTATATTAATGCCGGCAGAGACGGGACTGTTGAAAAAGCGTAAAAGAATAATCCGGTACCCCACCCTTTAGGGTGGGTGGAAGGCGCATGAAACCTGGCATCGCCCACCCTAAAGGGTGGAGTACCGGGAAAACATTCGTTTTTCAACAGTTCCGCGGACACCGGAGTTACGGTTTGGATATCCGGATTGCTACGGCCTTCTGTAAGTTGTCGAAAAGGCAGGCGGTGGTTATCGGACCGATTCCGCCGGGTACCGGAGTGAATGCTGAGGCGATCGACTGGATGCTCTTCGTGTCGACATCCCCGGCAAGTTTCCCGTTGTCATCGACATTGATGCCGACATCGATCACTGTCGCGCCGGGCCGGACATATCTGGAGTCGATCATTTTCATCCTGCCGATTGCGACGATAAGAATTTCAGCGCGCTTGCAGATCGTGGGAAGCGCCTGGGTGCGTGAGTGGCACCATGTCATGGTTGCATGTCTGCGTAGCGTGAGGATTCCCACCGGCTTGCCGACCACGAGGCTCCGTCCGAGCACGACGACTTCGAGACCCTCCAGTCCGTAGC
The DNA here is from genome assembly GCA_965370205.1 of uncultured bacterium. Classification (GTDB taxonomy): domain Bacteria; phylum JAJVIF01; class JAJVIF01; order JAPKYR01; family JAPKYR01; genus CBDUUJ01. The sequence goes on along the minus strand of CBDUUJ010000048.1, from coordinate 6,036 downwards.
GGTAGAAATCGAGGATCTCGATAACCGCGCGGGCTGTCGGGGGCGCGAGCGCTTTTTTTGAATCCCTGAAGAGCAGCCCCGACTGGTGTGGCGTGATTCCATCGACATCCTTGAGCGGATCGATCATTCTGCCGATCCTCTCCAGCGCGATTCCGTCGGGAAGCGGTTCCTGCACGAGGATTCCATCCACGTCCGGATCTTCGTTAAGCCGCTCAATCGACTGCCGGATTCTTGAAATATCCCAGCCCGTATCGACCGGTATCACCTGGACATCGGCCTCGACCTTTCTTGCGGTGGAGCGGATCGTTTTCAGGTAGGACTGCCCGGATGGGTCGGCGGACACGAGCACAGCCAGCCGCAGAGGGCGGTTGTGTTTCGCAATAAACGCCTGGCTTTTTTCGAGAGTCGTCTCGTTGATATTTCGCGCGACAGGTTTACCCAGAAGTCGACGTGCATCAGCCATAAATGAAAAAATCCTCCATGGCGGAGAATGGTAGCATAAAAATAATAAGTTCGTCGCGTGATGATCGCTGAAGTTAATATTTTTTACTCAATCCAGCCAGACACACATCACTTTGTCGTTTGTGTTGTCGTTGTACGCGATAACAGGTTTATCATTGGGGCGAATACCGATTGAACTCCTGCCGGGAACGTACTCTGAATCAATAATGTTATCTATATGCCAGTCGTCGCCGTCGAACCAGGCGTGTTTTAAAAAATGTGACCTGGCATAGCTGATATGAGGGACATTGCTTGAATCGATGGCAATCGATGGAATTCCTGATGCGGATTTAGTGTCAACAATGGTTAAAGTCCAGCTTGTGCCGTCGTAGAAACAGTGGCCGAGTCTATCGCTTGATAGATACCCCGTACCGAACTCAGCCGCGATATGGACATTATCCTCCGAGTCGATACGCAGATGGGAATGGATTGCGGGAGAGGTCACAACTGGATGACACAATGAAATGCCATTAAAATGGGAATGATAGAGGTTAAGGGGCCAGTATATATCATTATGAGAAATATGCGTGTAATTATTTGAATTCAGATCGATAGACGGGTCCATCTTGTAGCCGCTAAGGTAATGCTCCTCAAGCCAGTTGGTGCCATCGTGCCATTTATGCCAGATACCCTCGTCGTCATCGCCACGAATTGCGAAATGGGGATGGTCATCGGAATCGATCCTGATCGAGTTGTAAGTACCGGGCCAGGATGTATACACAGTCTGGATATCCCATGATGAACCGTTGTAGTGGCCGTAATAAACTGTCCCTGAATAATCAGCTGAAAATATAATATGCGGTTCGTCGTTCGAATCGAGATCCAGACCTTCCGCATACAGAATATCGATATCGGCTGACAGATATTGCCAGGTATCGCCGTCGAACCAGGCATAGCCGAGTGTGTCATCAGGGGATTTTTTATAGAAAATGTGAGGATTGCCGGATGAATCAACTGCGAGACCATGATTGCTTTCCAGTATGCCGTCATCCACTATCTCCCCTGTCAACTGGGTTACGGTAATTACAAGCGGCTCATCGAGCATATCGGTTTCGCCTTCGTCGTCTCTGACTTCAAGCTGTACGTAGTGTGTTCCCTCGCTGAAGGAGTGATTGAATGGATTGGGTGAGGTTGTAGTCTTATCGAATACACCGTCATTCTCATAATCCCATCTATAGTTCACGATTACACCATCGGGATCATAGGAAGCCGACGGATCAAGAATGACACCGAGCGGAGCGTAGCCCGACAAGGGTTTTGATTTAGAGGCGTCGGCAACCGGATCCAGGTTATCATCCGGAATGCTTGAAATTGGCACCTCAAATATATTATATGCGGCAAGAGGACCATCAGGAAAATCGAAGCCTGAAATATCAGGAATCTGAGGTTTATAAGTTGTCGTGTTTTTAGAGACCACGGTCACAAGGATTAACTGGTCATCTAATCCGGTTGGAGTCACATCCTCGATGATAAAAGGGAATCGCACGACAGTCGGTTTGCCCCCTACAAGTTCGGGGAAGTTGATATCGAGATCAACTGTTGATGGGAACAGTGTGGGTGATTCAATCGTTATCGCCTGGATTTCCAACTTCACTGTCCAGAAAAACCCGTCAAGCTGCCAGTCGCGGACCTCCATAATCATTTTTAAATCGCCGCCGAGATTGTCCGGATCCACATAGAACGCCGTTGAATTGTTGTCGATCAGATCAATTTTGTACGCTTCAGGCATATTTGCATTCTTTAGGAAGTCGCTAGCTGTATATGGCGGTTCGGCGTTTTCTTTCGGAGCAACATAACTCGCGCTGATCGCATATTTGAACGCCCACCATGGATTTCCACCTGGAGTCTGGAACTGAAGCTCAAATCGCCGGGTGTTGACGCCGGGATCGAGCGATGAGAAAAACCCTCTCGCGGCGGGATCAGGGTCAAAAACATCCTGACCACCAATGTCATCGGAATAGTATTTAAACGGGTTGAGAGTGTGTTCGCATGTGAAATCGCCCTTCGCGAGTTCGCCATGGACATATCCGAACAGCTTTCCGTACGTCGTGAATTCAAGCTGATTCCACCATCGCGTGTATCCATCGGGATTTAAGACAAGAGATTCCGGCGGACGGCTGTAGATAATCTCAGGATCACTTGCGAACTGATGGCCGGGATATGAGTCCATGACGATGCCCATGACATCGAATCCGCAGAGTTTCGTGCCCGGAAAAGGATGGGTAATTGTCATATCGAGCACTATGTAACCGTTTGGGATATCCGAAAGACCGGGGTCGATCTGGATTGTGAGCATATGCAGCGGTGCAATCGGGGGCTGCAGGAATTTAACAATATTGCACTGGAAATTTACGCCGCGAAGAGGAACGATATCCACAGATGCATCATTCGGATCAATGTAAATATCCCAAATACTCCAGAGAGCACGCATACCGGCTGATTCCCGGATGTGGTCTATGGTGTCGGGCTGCACCGGAGGTTCGGTCGGCAGGTCATTTTTGCCGCCTTGTGAACATCCCGTCACAATAAACGTAAGTATGACGAGAAATATAATAACTCCGATTCCTGTACGATGAGAGTGCAATGCAGTAACTCCTGGAGAGGTGATAATACAGTTTGCGGTCTTTATTATTTTATCACCATATTATGACAACACCAAATCGCGTGATTCATCTGTATTACGCGGTCCACGGCTAATCCAGCCAGACACACATTACTTTGTGGTTTGTGTTGTCGTTGTAGGCAATGACAGGCTTGTTACCGGGAAGTATCCCGATTGAATTCCAGGCGAAAACACTCACTGAATCAATAACAGTCTGGATATGCCAGTCGACGCCGTCAAACCGGGCGTATTTCAGAGTGGATGCCGAATAATCAACATAGCTGATATGTGGCAGATTATTTGAATCGAGAGCGATCGACGGGAATTTTGAGCCGGGCGTGTCGTCGACAGTTGTCAATGTCCAGTCCGATCCGTCGTAGAAACAATAACCCAGCGTATTACTTGATCCACCGCCCGGACCGAATTCCACTGCGATATGGATGTTGTCGGCTGAGTCAATACGCAGGTTGGACATTGCGGTCGGGGATGTCACTATCGGGTGATCCCAGGAAACCCCGTCGAAATGAGAATGATAGAGGTTACAGGGATTGTAATTATCCACATGGGATATGTGGGCATAATCATTGGAATCAAGATCGATCGACGGATTGACCATGCAGCCGTCAAGGAAATGCTCCTCGAGCCAGTCAGTGCCGTTGTGCCATTTATGCCAGATACCCTGACCGCCTCCTCCACCGCCATGAATCGCGAGATGGGGATGGTCATTGGAATCGAGCCTTATCGAGCTGAAAGTACCAGGCCACGGCGTGTAGACTGATTGAAGCTCCCAATGCGTACCATTGTGATAACCGTAAGATACAGTTTCCGGTGAATCCGTGGAAAAAATTATGTGCGGGTTGTCGTTCGAATCGAGGTCCAGACCTTCCGGATAGTAAATGTCGCTATTGTTTGATAAATATTGCCAGGTATCACCGTCGAAGTACGCGTATCCCAGTTTTTCACTCGGTGTCCTCATGTAGAAGATATGGGGATTGCCGGATGAATCGACAGCAAGGCTATGATTGCCTTTTATCAGGCCGTCGTCCACTATTTCAATGGAAGGCTCTCCCGATGGCCGCCACACCGCCATCGTGTCATGGCTGGAATATGTAACGACCGGAATCGGCTCGCCCGGTTCGAGAGTCGGGAACGTGGCGTAGTAAATATCGGCAGGGTCACCGGCAGGGAAGATCACATAATTACCATCCTGGGAGAACTCACCGCCCCCTTCCTTCGGGTCGGAATCAATGTATGTATAGTTCATATCATCGGAAAACGAGTAGTAGTAAAGACCGCCGGAGCTGAACGCATTGGTGAAATAAAGGACTATATCGCCGTCCGGGTGGAATGTCGGGCCATGGTCATCCCCCGATGTTGAGATTATCTTGTGCTGGTTTCCACCATCCGATGAATCCATCATCCAGATGTCATTGCCGCTAGGTATCTTGTAATAGACGATTTTCTCCCCGTCAGGCGACCAGTCCATTTCGTGCTCATAAACCCCGGATGTGTTCGTCAGATTGATCCATTCACTTTTATCCATCGACCCGTCCGCTTCGAGTCTGAAGATGTCCTTGTCTATAACGCTCCAGCTGTTGACGGTTACGATCCACTCACCATCGGGCGAGACTGCACAGCCGTACTGATGCTGTCCAGGATCATGTGTGATTTCTGTGATCTCCATGGTTTTCAGGTCGAGGGCGAAGACATCGAAATGGCCATTCCGATCGGAATTGAAATACAGGATCGAGCCATCTGGACTGAAATCGCACATGTAGTCGTATGATGGATGGTTGGTGAGATTTGTCTCGAATGAACCAATAGTGTCGGTGAGATAGACTTCGTAATTCCCTTCACGGTCGGAGGAATAGGCGAACTGCATCCCATCTCCCCCCTGGTTTGAAATCGGAACCTCAAAGATATGGTATGCGGCAAGGGGACCATCAGGAAAATCGAAACCTGAAATATCGGGGATTTGCGGCTCGTAAGTTGTCGGATGTCCGGAGAGCACAGTTACAAGAAGCAATTGATTCTCTAATGAGGTTGGTGTTACATTCTCGATGGAAACAGGGAACCATACGGCAGTAGGATTATCGGGAACAAGCTCAGCAGCGCTGAGATCGAGATCAACTGGTGATGGGAACAGCGTTGGGGATTCAACCATGATTCCCTGGATTTCCGCTGGCACCGAACTGAGAGTTCCGTCAAGCTGCCAGTCGCGGACCTCGATGAAGAGATTCAAATCGCCGCCAAGGCTGTTAGGTTCAGCATAAAAAGCTGTCGAGCCGTTATCGATCAGGTCGATTTTATATGCCTCGGGTATGTTGGCTGAAATGGGGAAGTCATCAACCGTGTAAGGTGGCTCGGCGATTTCATATGGAGCGACATAGCTCGCGCTGATTGCATATTTGAATGCCCACCATGGATTTCCACCTGGAGTCTGGAACTGAAGCTCAAGTCGCCGGGTGTTGACGCCGGGATCGAGCGATGAGAAAAAACCTCTCGATGCGGGGTCGGGATCGAAAATATCCTGATCGCCTATGTCATCGGAATAATATTTAAACGGGTTGAGAGTGTGATCGCATGTAAAATCACCCTTCGCGAGTTCGCCATGGACGTATCCAAACAGCTTTCCGTACGTCGTGAATTCAGGCTGATTCCACCATCGCGTGTATCCATCGGGATTTAAGACAAGAGATTCCGGCGGACGGCTGTAGATAATCTCAGGATCGGATGCAAACTGGTGGCTGGGATATGCGTCCATGACGATGCCCATGACATCAAATCCGCAAAGTTTTGTGCCGGGGAAAGGGTGATCGAATGTCACATCGATGACTATGTAGCCATTGGGGATATCGGAAAGGCCGAAGTCGATCTGTGTTGTGAGCAGATGCACGGGCGCGATTGGGGGCTGGAGAAAATTGACTAAATTG
>CBDUUJ010000047.1:0-11703 GCA_965370205.1 uncultured bacterium | reverse complement strand
AGCCTCGATTGTCTCGTTTTCGACATCAATGTGGATATCCCAGATGCCCCATAGAAAAGTTTCCCCCTGAGATGCATTAACACTGTGGGTTCCAGTCATATCCACAGTTGACGCCAGGTCGGGCATAACAGGAGGATTCCCCGAACATGACAGCATGAATAACATAATACTTACCAGTACAGCAGTGCTTGTAATTCTCATAACAGCCTCCTTTTAATATACAATTGCCTGGATGCAGTATTTGCAGGCAAATGTTGATTCCGTTAATTGCCTTTTTATCTAAATATTTCTAGTAGTCTAATAAGTTTTAATAGCTGCCTAAAAAAATTACATAATAAATTGTTCAACTGTAAACAGGTAATCCATATCCCCATCTTTATCTTCCAGTTCTTTCATCCTGTCGAAAAATTCAAATGATAATTTTTTGAATTGATCCAATTTGGCTTCATAATTTTCCGAATTGATTTTTAATACCAACCGTCCGCCTCCGCCGTGTGTCTGCCCCTGATGACGCTCCATAGCTTTATAAAAATCTTCAATCGTTTGCTGTAAATCGTTTAAAATAAAGCTCTGATACACCTCTACCGGCTCAGCCTCCGGGCGATGTTGTAGCTTAAAATCAGTTGCTTTATAAACTGATTCCACCAGGTGCCCGACTTGATGTGTCTCGACCTTTTCTATCAGGTCTGCCTTTAGCAGTACTTTGATATGATAGTAAAGTGAATGGCGATCTACCCCAAGTGACTTAGCTAATTCAGTTATTGTCATAGGCTCATGCAGTTTTATGCAGATTTTCATCCGTAAAGGATCAACCAGAGCACGTATTCGTTTTATCTGTTCATCATCAAGAGCCGTTATGTTTTGCAGGTCGAGCATGATTTTATCGTATTCCAAACTTTTAGATTATTAAAAACAGTTAGAATATTACAACATTTCTTACCAAATGTCAACCCCATATTGGGAAATCGCTATAAATCGTTACTGTCCAAGGTAAAATAGATTTTAGGTAAGTAAATAACCTGAGAATACATATTTCGGGATACTTTTTTATGGAATTTATTTAATTCCTCTCACACCTCATACACATTCACCAATATAAACGGTCTTCTGCGGAGGTTTTTCCAGATTAGTCTGCTGATTTTTTCGGTGGCCTTTTCCCTGAGGTTGGGGTACTCGATATAGTCGTTCTCTTTCACCGCCTGAAGGCTGTCGCGGAGCACTATGCCGGATTTCTCGAAGAGGTCTTTGTGCTGCGAGAAATCGAGAACGCCTTTCGCCTCGATCTCCACGCGCTCGACAATCTTTTGCATCTCGTCCAGGAATATCGTGACCACGACAATCCCGCCCTCCGCGAGCTTCCTGCGCTCGTCGAGAAGTTTCCCGTCGACATCCCCGACGCCCAGCCCGTCGACCATCCTGAATCCGGACTGGACTCGCCCGGACGAATGGATGCTGTTTTTCGATATGGCAATCCGTTCGCCGATCTGCGCGAGCACGACATTTTCGTCCGGATGCCCCATCTTGTGCATCAGGGTCGCGAATTCATGCATGTGACGGATTTCGCCGTGGAACGGGAGCACGTATTTCGGATGGACGATGTTATAGAGAATTTTGATATCCTCGCGGGCGGCGTGCCCCGAGACGTGAAGTCCGCGGTCGGGACCGTAGTAGACATCCGCGCCCATCATGGTCAGGCGGTTGATGATCCGGACGATGTACGCCTCGTTTCCGGGGATCGGGCTTGCCGACAGGATGACCGAGTCGCCGGGTTTTATCTTGACCTGGTGCGCGTTGTCGCTCATCAATGAGAGCGCGCTTCCCGGCTCGCCCTGCGTTCCGGTCGCGAGAATCAGGAGGTCCTCATCGTTGTACTGATTGATATTTTCGGGGTTGACGAGGACACCGTCGGGGACATGAAGATAGCCGAGTTCGCGCGCGATGTTGATATCGTCGTTCATGCGTCGGCCTGTCGGGACGACCTTGCGGCCCAGATCGACCGCGACATCGATCACCTGCTGTACGCGATGCTGGTGGCTCGCGAAAGTGGCGACGAAAATCCGTCCCGGCAGGCTTTTGAATAATTCATGGAACGCCACTCCGACCCTGCGTTCGGAGCCGGTGTGTCCGGGGACGAAAATATTTGTTGTGTCGATGATAAGCGCGAGAACGCCCTCATCGCCATAGCGCGCGAAAGTCCCCAGGTTCATCTTGCGATTGTCTACCGGGGTCTGGTCGAATTTGAAATCCCCGGAGTGAACGATCACGCCCTCCGGGGTTCGTATCGCCAGGCCGCACGCGTCGGGGATCGAGTGGCAGACCGGGATGAACTCGACCTCGAAATTCTTCCCGATCTCGTAAATTGAATCGTCCTCGACCTCCCGAAGGTCGCTGTCGAGCAGAAGGTTGTGGTCCTTCAGTTTGAGTTCGAGAAACGCAAGCGACAGTTTCGTGCCATAGATCGGGAACTGCGCCTCGCGGAGGAGGTAGGGTAGGGCGCCGATGTGATCCTCGTGCCCGTGCGTGAGAACGATTCCCGCGACACGGTCACGGTTTTCGATCACGTACTTGAATTTCGGAATGACCACGTCCACGCCGGGCATGTCCATCGATGGGAAGCTCATGCCGCCGTCGATGACGAGAATCTCGCCGTCATATTCGACGAGAGACATATTTTTTCCGATTTCGTGGAATCCGCCGAGCGGTATGAATGAAAGTCCTCCGGGATATTTCCCGGGTAAATTATGCTGCGCCTTTCGCATATAAAGCCCCTGATAAAAGTGATTACAAGATCGACTTGTTTAATAATAGCGTAATAGCCGGCTGGAAGCCAGCGATACAGCCGGCAGGATGCCAGCGTTACATTTAGAACCTCAACATCAAATCCTTTGTCTATATGAGGGATGTTGTGTAATATATGGATGATATGACTGATGTAACAGGAAAAAAATCCACGATGTTAATACGGTGGGCGATTTGCTGTCTATTTTTACTTACGGCGATCGCTGTTCCAGCTCAAAGTCAGGACGACGAGGTTGACGATTATATCCTTGAGATCGAAATGCATTTCGGGGTGGTCGATGATCCGGATGTTGTCGCGAGGGTAGGGGAAATCGAGCGGCGACTTCTCGCAGTGATCCCTGAAGCCGAAACGGATGAACGCGAGGTTATCATTAAGGTTCTTGACGAGGACAATGTGAACGCGTTCGCGCTTCCCGATGGTCATGTGTATCTTTTCATGGGTCTGCTGGATGAATGCGAGACCGACGACATGCTCGCCGGTGTCATGGCGCATGAGCTGGTGCATGTTTTTCACAAGCATCATTCCCGCATGGGCGAAAGACAGTTGCGCGGGATGCTGATCGGGCTGATCGCGATTGCCGCGACCGGAGACCTCGAAGCGATAATGCTCGGGCAGATGCTGTCGGCGGGGATGGTCGAAACATACGGTCGGGCTGCCGAGAACGATGCTGACAGCACCGGCGCGAGATGGAGTGTAGAGGCGGGATACGATCCGGTCGGTTTTCTCGAGCTGATGCAGATTCTCGAACAGGAAGCGATTCATCGGCCCGAACCCGGCGGAAATTATTTCACCGTGCATCCCCATCCCGATGAACGAATGGCGAATATACGCGCGACACTCGATGAGATGGGTGTCGAGGTCCCGGCGAATATCTATCGCGTGCATCTTCAGTTGCAATTGTATCTGCCGCTGAATGAGATCGAGCTTGAAAGAATGTCGGAATGGGAATCGAACCTTGAGCGCCGTGCCGAGGGACCATCGGAAGATGCCGGGGGACCATCGGAAAATAATCCGGCTGATGAGATTGCCCGGGTTGAAATCCCGCAGTTCCTGCTTGATGAATATCATTTCAGGCAGATGCTTTTCGAGGGTATTACCGCACCTGAGGATGGGTCTCAGTATGGAGTTGTTACAGTGGGGAATTCGGATGATTCAGGCGTGTTTTATATTGCATCCGACTCCATGGGCGAGCTTGTGCTGCGGTCGGAGAATATTATCTCCCGTCTCGGTGACAAATTCCTTGACGGGTTGAGGAGTTACGATGTCCAGACAAGGACAATTGACGGGGTTCCGGCGCTTCTTGCCGACAGGAGGATAGTCGCGTATGTGACTGAGGAGGATGCGGAACTTCTGGGGATTACTCCTGAGGAAACTAATCAGTTAAGAAAGGGAACGTTGAAGGATATTCTGTATCGGTATTACGTGGACAGGAGGATTTGAAATATCGCTGGCTTCCTTGTGGCTGTTGTAGTAAAACAATATTCGTTAATTTATAAAAGTATTTGATATGCCGCCCACAAACTTGATCCTGTTACTACCAATCCTGGATAACCATCGGGTTTGTGGGTGTCATTTTTATCGCCAATCATTCGGAAAAGGACACCCACAAACCCGCAGATTATTAAAAAACTGCTCGATACAGGATTAAGTTTGTGGGCGGCATAGATGACATGAAGTGACCCACCCTAAAGGGTGGGGTACCGGAAAAGGCTTGTTTTTTCAACAATCCCATCCTTAACGGCCTACTCGAAATCCTCGGGGAAATCAGGTTTTTTACGTTCGGTGAATGCATCGATGCCCACCTTTCGATGTCCAGACGCCCATGCAAGTCCGAATAATTCCGCCTCGTATTCCCCGCCATAATGAAGAGGTAAATCGGCTGCCATCCGTACCGCTTTCTTGCACATCGCGATCGCGACACGCGACCGGGTCGTGAATTTCTCCGACCATTTTTTCGCCGCGACGACCACATCCTCCCCCTTCGGTACGATATCCTGGATGAGACCGATCTCAAGAGCATCCTTTGCTTTGATCATCTCGCCGGTGAGGATCATATCGAGCGCTTTTGAGTAGCCGATATGCCTTATAAGTCGCTGGGTTCCGCCCCATCCGGGAATGATGCCGAGATTGCTTTCCGGGAGACCGAATCCCGCGCGTTCGGATGCGATACGGAAATCGCATGAAAGCGCAAGCTCCAGTCCGCCGCCGAGCGCAGTGCCGTTTATTGCCGCGACCGTGGGAATGTCCAGTGCCTCGAACCGTCCGAACATGTATTTGCCAAGCCTGGAAAAATACCGGGCCTGGAGCGCGTCCATATTTGCCACGTACTCATCGGCGACATCCACCCCGGTTGAAAATACTCTGTCGTTGCCGGTGATTATCAGCACGCGAATCTTCGGATCATGCTCGACTTTATCCAGAGCATTATCCATCTGTTTCACAATGGATGGCACGATGGTGTTGTATTTGTGTCCCTGGCGGTCGATCCGCATGACAGCCCAGGGATAGTCCAGATCGAGCCGGATGTCGGTTGTCTCAGTCAGCGTAGTTTCCTCCATAATTCAGCGAAGTCATGGTATATGATTGCATCATTCAGCGCAAGCGGGTTCCTGATACGACCCAATCAATTCCTCAAATGTCATTCCATGCTCGTTTAAATATTCCATCAGACCGATACATATTTCCTTCGCGCGGTTGGGATGGATGAAATTGACAGTCCCGAGACTGATCGCGTCCGCCCCAGCTATGAAAAACTCAAGAGCATCCGTGGTTTCGTAGATTCCGCCGGTTCCGATGATCGGCACATCAAGTTCCGATGCGGCCTGATGGACAATCCTCAGCGCGATCGGCCGTATCGCTCTTCCTGAAAGACCGGCGTAATCCCGTGACACGCGTGATTTGCGGGTTTCGATATCGATTGACATCCCCAGGAAAGTGTTTCCGAGATTCAGAATATCGGCGCGAGCATCGACCGCGGCTTTCGCGATGGGGATAATATCCGTGACATTCGGACTCAGCTTCGCGATGATCGGCTTACTCGTTTTTTTCCGTACAGCCTCAATGAGTGATCCCAGAATCGCCGGGTCAGCCGCGAAGGTCATGAATCCGTGATCGACATTCGGACAGCTTGCGTTTATTTCGAGCGCGATCAGTGAATCTTCTCCGTCAAGTATGCCGGCAAGCTCCGCGTAATCATCGATTCTATCGCCCACGAGATTCGCGATCAGGGGAACGTCCAGCTTCGATGCTTCCGGGAGTTTATCCTTCAGGAAAATATCCAGTCCGGGATTTTCAAGGCCGATGCAGTTGAGCATTCCGGACGGGGTCTCGATAATCCGCGGGTAGGGGTTCCCGGGTCTGGGTTCCAGGCTGACCGCTTTAAGCGTGATAGCCCCGAAATATGCAGGTTCGTTCAATCCCTTGAACTCGGTGCCGTAGCCGAAAGTCCCGCTGGCTGCAATCAGAGGGGTTCTGAGATTGATGGGGCCGAGTTGAGTCTTCAGACCGGTTAATTCCATTTTATCAGGAACCGACATCAGGGGTATTATAAGTCCAAACCGAGTAAATGGAAATCAATGCGAACTCAGAGGATAGCAGGGAGTATATCCTGGGGAAAAAAATATTTACGGAAAGATTAAATATATGTTGACAATCTGTAAAAATACGGGATAATACTTAACTGAGGTTGTGCTTTGCCTCGGCTGGTACGAAGGAGATTATTTAAAAAAAACGGATGTAGGATCGGTCGCAGACAGCCATATGGCAGTCTGTGGAATTTTGTAACAATGGAGGTAATTTAACCATGCAGTCTAAGGTTGCCAGGAAGGATCATTACTGTATTATCACCTATGAAGGTGATACCACAGGGCTTATGCCCGGACCGCTTCCAGAGGTTATTGACGCCCTGAACAAAGGTGCAATCGCAATAGTCCTGAATTTAAGCAAATTAAGGTTTCTTAATCCTAATGGTGTCGAGGCGATGAGAGAAAGCCTGCAAATAGTAAAAAAAAGGCAGGCCAGCATGGGAATCGCGGCTCCACAGCCAAATGTCCGCCGGACTCTGAACCTGAGCGGTCTGGTTCCGGAAATCCCGATTTATTACAATGAGCGGGAAGCGATCGCCAATCTGGATCTGATTGATTACACCGACACTGCAAAAAAAGAGGGAACCGACCGGCTGTTGATCTGCCAGAATGATCTCCCCATTGCCGGCGCTCTCAGGGATGCGTTGCGCAGGCATCCTCTGAATCCACATTTCCGGATGATGCCCTGCCGCAATCTGAAAAAAGCAATGGAGATTCTTCTCGAAGAGAGAATCGATCTCATAATAATCGAGAGCGGGTTCCCGCTTGTCCAGGTCACCGGTTTCATTGAGACAGTGGAAACGGATGAACGTCTCCCGACCATCCCGATTCTTGTCGTCTCGGACGATAAAAATCTGGGTGAAGCGGACCTGATGATCAGGAACGGTGCTCATGAGATACTCAGGTATCCGTTTTTACCGATCGAGGTTTTAGTTCGACTGCAGACACTGATCAGCCATATGAAAGATCATCGTCCGTATCATCCGCCGGAAAAAGTTGTCCAGCCTCGCGGCTGGAGAGCGTGATTTTTCTTATTTCCCCGCACCTATTATGTTATAATCTTAAATGTGGGACGAAAACCCATTGGATATGCATTATTATTTCCATCGAATGCGGGTTTAAAAAAGAATGCAGGAATTAATCGAATTATTTAACCGGATGGTTGAGATCGGTGCCAGTGACCTGCACCTTCAGGAGGGCACTTTGCCGTATTACCGTGTCCATGGCCTCCTGAGTGCATATGAGAAAGCTCAACTGATAGATCATGATTTTATGGTGCGAGCGCAGGAATATCTGTTTGGCGATTACGAAAATAATCAGTTCGATGAGCGCATGTGTTCGGACTTTGCGCATGTCATTCCGGATGTCGGACGTCTCCGTGTCAGTTTCTTCACGCAGAGCAACAAATGGGGTGCTGTGTTCCGCTTAATCCCTGAGATACTTCCCAGTTTCGACCAGTTGGGTCTCCCGGAGATCGTTCGGACCATCGCGAAATTCCCCCGTGGACTGGTGCTCGTTGTCGGTCCCACCGGTTCAGGCAAGACCACGACACTGGCAACGATGCTTGACTGGATCAATCACAATCGCAATGTTCATATTCTCACTCTGGAAGATCCTATTGAGTACAAGCATAAGAATATGAATTGCCTGATTAATCAGCGTGAGGTCGGGCGCGATGTGGTCAGCTTTCTCGATGGAATTCGTGAGGGATTGAGGCAGGACCCGGATGTAATTCTTGTCGGTGAGATGCGCGACCTCGAAACCACCGCTATGGCATTGATGGCCGCGGAAACAGGCCACCTCGTATTTGCCACACTGCATACCTCGGGCGCCGCGGACACAATCGACCGGATTATCGATATCTTTCCCGCCAACCAGCAGGGACAGATTCGTACGCAGCTCGCTCTTTCACTCAGGGCGGTTGTCTCCCAGGTTCTTGTCAGGAGAATCGACCGGGCGGGCCGGGTCGCGATTTTCGAGGTCATGCTGATGACCAACTCGATCCGTAACCTGATTCGGGAGCAGAAAGTCCACCAGATCGATCACGTTATCCAGTCGGGCCGGAAGCAGGGAATGATCACACTGGAGCATAATATCGCCGGGATGATCGAGCAGGGGATTATCGATACAAACGTTGGAATCGAGCTGGCCAACGACCCGGATGATCTCCTTGAATCTCTGCTGGCTGAGACTGAAAGGGAGAGGAGAAGGAAAGCGGATAAAGTTGAAAAAATTACACGGCAGGATTTCACCGATGTCGGGTACGATCTCGGTGGAGCTGCGCGACGCGAAAAAAGTCGCAGACCACAACAGCAGCAACAGAAACCATTCAAGAAAAAAGGTTGAAACGGATTTGTGTTATCAATCGAGAGGAATCCGCGTCGTTGCCCTCGGCGTTTTTCTTTTTGTTCTCGCAGCAACAGTTGTTCTGAATGTCAGGTCCAAGGCCATGACCTCTGAAACCGAAAATCCTGTGTTAATATTTGTGCAGCGAAACATTGAGCGATATCCCAGATCGGAAGTACGGGATATCTACAAGCTTCTCTACCAGTCTTTTTACGGCGCCGGGCACGCGGTTAACGATATCGATTCCGCCAGGGAATGGCTTATGGATGAATGGGAGGAGGTATCCCCGGTCGAGCAGGATGAGAGGCATCCTCTTTTAGAACCGATCTTCATTACGACAGATGACGAAATCCCCGTCACGCCGCCA
The DNA here is from genome assembly GCA_965370205.1 of uncultured bacterium. GTDB lineage: Bacteria > JAJVIF01 > JAJVIF01 > JAPKYR01 > JAPKYR01 > CBDUUJ01. The sequence continues at coordinate 2,606 of CBDUUJ010000047.1, read as the reverse complement.
CTGTACAGGTTGCATCTTGGGACTGCCAGGGCGATGGGGATCGATCCGGAGATAATCCTTCAGGAATTCATACGCTGTGCAGATGGGTTCCCACGGGCTTATCCCACTGAAGATGATGATCCGGACAGGGCTTTCAGAGCGGCATGGTCGGAAGTGGGGAAATTCATATCGAGCGGGAAAATCGAACTCGGCCTTGAGGATTACGCGGCATTTTCTGCGGAGGTCGAACAGGCGGGATGGCGAGCGGTTCATCATTCGGAGACCTATCGGAGGGAGTACGATCCCCATTATCGGCTGGTTATGGACATGGAAATATTTGATGGAGGAGAATGATCCAACCGCTCGCCCCATTTAGAGTCTATCTCACAATTCGTGAAAAGAATGGATTGCCCGTTACAGAAAATACAATAACCCGTAGAACAGCACGGCAGTGCGTCTTTTTTTCTGATAAAGCGCCCCATAACGCACTGCCGTGCTGTTCTACGAGTTATACGAAAAATTAATCATTTTTACCTACGATAGGTGTCTCAAACGGTTCGGATTTCACTCTTCCCGGAGATCCTGTTCGTAGAGAATATGGGACAGGATTTGTCCCCTGCTTATCGTGCCGATCAGTTTGTTGCCGTCAAGGACCGGTATGCGACGAAGGCGGTGCTGTTCCATGAGCGCGAGAGCGATAAGGGCCGGCTCATCTTTATCAATCGTGATTACCTCCTCCTCGCTCTGCATGGCATGTTCGACTCTCATCTTGCGAAGCTGCTTGATATATGTGTTCGGCAGCTTCTTATCCGTCATGATCTCATCGTAGATTGTAATATCCGTGGATGACGGCATGCACGTGCGAATCAGGTCGCCGTCCGTAATAAATCCGACGATCCTGCCTTCCTCGGTAACGACAACAGCCCCGGTTGCACCGGCGCTTTTTATAATGTGCCAGGCCTCGCTGATTGAATCCAGGGGTCCGACAGTGACCAGTTCAGGCTCCAGAAGGTCCTTGACTTTCATCGGAAATCCTCCACAAGTAAATATCTATCGATATGTTACATCATCCGGCCATGCCGCGTTCAGACACATTTCCGCTTTATCCCCGGGAACACCCTCGACCAGAACGACAGTCCTGCCCTCTCGTTGCATAATGGCAGCCAGACCCATTCCGGTGTAGATGGCATAGTCGAGTTCCGATACGGCCCATGACCCTCCGGGATGCTTTATTTCCAGGAGATGGCAGTATTCATCGAAAAATTCACCCGCTTCGGAATTACTGTCCCAGACAGTTATCCATGCCATTGCCAGATCATCGCCGGGGGATCGCCAGGTTGTTACAATGTCGTAGTCCCAACCCATGGCGATATTTTCGCCCATAGCCCTGTTACCGGTCTGCATTTCAAAGACAAGGCCGGTTATCAGTTCGCCGAGAGTATCGGTTGCCTCAAGCTCCCATCCGGGGAGGGCGGCGGACAGGTCGGGGGCATCCACATGCGACGGCATATCGCGGGTCGGCAGGAATTTTTCCGGATGAAGAACCTGCTCCATGCTCTGGGGTGGATCGGCAAATACACGGTCCAGTCCGGCCTGACCCTCGCGGCTTAGAATATTATTTACGAAAATTTCTCCCTGCATATAGGGTGTCAGCATTATGCGCTCAAGAAAAGGGTTGTAATCCAAGATCATTTCAGCGAAATCCATGTTCATTAGGTCTCCGAAGAGGGAGTCGCCCGTATCCATTCCGCCCAGGGCATAGCTGTTCATCACCCTTGTGGCGTTGCCTTCGAGCAGGCTCATGTAGGCAAGCTGGGCGTCATCCGAGTTCGCGTCATGCAGCTCATTCATTGTGCCTTCAATATCGAAGTGCTGATCGTCCAGGGCATGTGTAAGCTCATGCACGATGATTGTATTGGTCATGATTTCCTGGGTTTCCTCGTCAATCAGCGATTCCATGAATCCGCTGAGGAAACTTCCCCAACCGCCGAGATCGTCAAGCGCGCTCGATAACATATCGGATATATCGATATCGACAATGTAAAATCGTTTCTCATGGGGATCGTAAAGTCCCGCGACCTGCTCCTCCGCCAGGACCTGATAATCCTCCAGTATGCTGCTCCCGCGAGGCATCAATCCCAGCATGACATACAGGGCTGAATAAGCATGATCCAGCTCATCGGAGAGTTCATCGCTCAACTGCCTGTCGATGATTTCCGCGATCTCCTCCTGGCTTACAAGATCGACCGGGAGATCGTAGAGAAATTCCAGCCCCCGGATTCTTTCGGTGTCATCCATAAGCGATTTTGCGCGCTCGACGAAATCAGTCGATTCATCCTGTTGTGCGGACACTGTCGCGACGCTGATAAACGGCAATATGAGAATTATGCAGATCAGTAACGACAGTTGAATTCTTTGTTTGTGTTTTCTCATTTGTGACTCCTGGTGAAAGATGCCTCAACCCGTGGAACGGAACGGGGCTGTTGAAAGATCAGGGGAATTTCCGGTACCCCATCCTTTAGAGGCTGTCTCAGAAATATAATTTTACCGGTCTGTTTATAAATTATCGACAGATAATAACCCGTAGAACAGCACGGCAGTGCGTTATTAGGCTCTCATATATGGAA
>CBDUUJ010000046.1:0-11760 GCA_965370205.1 uncultured bacterium | reverse complement strand
CCTTCCGGTCTGTAGATTTTTCTTATGATTTTTACTCATAAAAACTTGATTGGAATTATACCAGCTTTATAAAGTATATTTGTTGAGCAGTATATAGTTTTAAGTCTAACAATAAAATTCAGATTCGAGGAAGCATTTAACTTATAATAAGTGCCCCGTATTTGATTTTTTTCGCCATATATGTATAATCTTGTAGACAGGTAGGAATAGACGCGAATATACAATAATAGTTTTTCTGTAATATCGGAGGTAATTTCATGACCCTAGTTGCTGGAACCAACCGACTCAGGATGGATAGTCAGGGCAGGTTGATATTCCCTGGCCCAATCAAGGATGCCTTGGGATCATTGGCTTATATTCGGAAAGCTTATTATGATCCTGAAATTGACAATACTGAAGATATTATCAACTACCTGATTGGATTGGAGTATAAACCAACTGATTATCCGTTTCTGGAAATTTATTCTGAGACTGAATTTGGGATTTTAGTTAAGGAGTTGAAAAAAAATATTGAGAAAAAATTTCCAGGCCGGGAAAAAATCATTCTGAGAAACATTTCTAGTTTATTCGCGATGATGCAAATCACATCGAGCTCACGTACCACTATCCAAAAAGAAGCCAGGCAATATGCTCTATTAAAAGAGAATTCAGATGTAATTTTGATTTGCATGCTGGATGTTCTTGAGCTTTGGAGTGCAGATGTATACGAGAAGATATTCTAACTTTACCATATTATCCTTTAGATGGGGAGGAACTGTGTTGGATCAAAATAATGACAATAATTCACACAAAAATGGCAAAGATACCCCTATTCTCTTACTTGCAGTCATCGCTGGGATGATTCTAATAATTTTTGGCTTAGTGTGGTTCAGCGTTGGAATACCTGGAGAACTGCCAGAGCAAATTTCATTGCCACTTATCAATGTTTCTGTTAAAAAAACGCCAGCAGGGATTTTTGCTGTGCTGATCGGTGTAATTTTAATATTTTGCGTGCTGAAGAAATGTAAATAAATTGATATTTCACCCAATAATGCAATCCATTATTCTTAGCAAAGACATTGATTATTTTACGCATGGTTGGCACGTATTGTTTGCTGCAGATTTCACTGATATTTTTGCTTATTCGTTTCCATTTCCTCGATCCATTTACTTTCGGCTTCCTGAAGCAGTTCGCGCATACGTTCCCGCTCGTTTTCGAGTTCCTTCTGGAGAATCGCGCCGTCCGGGAGCAATGCAAGAATCTGAATCGCGAGCCACGCGGCGTTGCTTCCACCATCGACCGCGACAGTCGCAACCGGAATTCCGCTTGGCATCATGACTGTTGCGAGAAGGCTGTCCTTACCTTTCAACGGACCGCTTCCGATGGGCAGCCCGATCACCGGTCGGACCGTATGCGCCGCGACCGCGCCCGCGAGGTGTGCCGCCATGCCTGCCGCCGCAATGAAAACGCGGGTTCCGTTTTCTTCCGCGTCGCTGACAATTTTTACCAGCCGTTCAGGATCGCGATGCGCGCTCGCGACCTTGAGGTCAAACGAGACTTTTAATCTGCGGAATATCTCCAGGGTTTTATCGACAACGGGTCGGTCGGATGAGCTGCCGACTATTACGGTCACGAGTGCCATTATTTTATCCTTTACGTATTTTTCTGATATCGCCGTAACGGAAGCGATCCCATAAGTGAAAGATACAAACAGCCGGCGCCGGTGTCAATGTATGAATGGGTGCCTGTCCCCGATGTCCTGAATAAAAAACCCCTCGAAGCCGAGAGGCATACGGTAATCCCCTGGAGTTGAAATTCAGAAAGCAGAATCGATTATCCTCCTGTGTTGTCGAGGAAACTTTCGATAATACTGATTGGGAATACGGTATTCAGACGCTTAAGGGTATCCAGACCTTTCTGGTCTATCGCCTTAAGTTTTAAATACCCGCGCCCATCGGAATACTCAATCAGCAAGCCGAGATTCCGAAGCTTTTCGGCAACCCTTATTAACCGTTCCTGCGTTAATGCTTCAATCCCCCCGCCGTTCTGCGTTTTGGAGAGCTGGTTGATGCGTTTCACAAGATACACAATTTTCTTGTTCGTGCTCTCCAGTTTTCTTTCGATCCTGGGAAGACTTTGAATCTTCTCCTGAATGAAAGCGTTTTCGTTACTGAGGTCGCTTTGGACCATCTCTTAACCCCCTTTGGTCGGGGTGTTACCCGACATGAATTAGGGCGGATGAATGACAAAGAGAGTCTGAGTGGTCTTACTTATCCGTTATGTGAATAGTTTAAATCGGTAACTCCACACTCCTACATATATATCTACCTGAATGATAAAGAAAAAGCAATCCCCATGCAAGGTATTTTAAATTATTTTAAAAGTTAATAAGCCGAAAACCAGCCATCTGTGTGCTATAATCGACCCGGATAACTGATACTTTATCAGAATTTGATATCATTTATTGCGATTATGTTCATTTATCAGCCTCAATAACCTGCCGGGGGTGGAAGAAATTGAAAATTTCGATACTTGCCGTAATTATCCTGGTTTTTTTGCCCTTATCTTTCCTTGCTTCATGCGGTGAGGTGGAATGGCCCGAGGGACTTCCCCACGGGGAGGTTATCCTGCCGAACATAGAAGATCCGGACACACCGGGAGCATATTTTGATTTCTCGGAGGGTGAAATAGTCTATGGTGAGGAGGGTCGTCAGCGCGGGGATATCTATCTCGATCGGACCTTCATTGCCGGTAATCCCGCGCTGGGGGTTGAACTGCACGATGCGCAGCCGGATTCCCTCCTTTATGACACTGTGGCACCCAGTTGGGGAACGCGACTCTGGAAAACACCATCCGGAGATGTTCCGGCAATGGTACCGATATACGACGGACATAACATCTGGGTAAAAACCGGCGAAGCTCACACTGCCAAGCTGCGGATTATGATGCCTGAAGCGAACGCGGATAATACGAGCTATCTTAGATTAAAATTTGAGTGGGCATACCAGCCTGACGGCTCCAATGAGCTGAAGGGCATCCCGGGAGCCGGGGAGGGATCGGGCTTAGGCGAATCCGACTGAGATCCCGGTAAAGCTCAGGATAATAAAAATTAGGATGATTACGGAATGTTTAAAGGTTATCCAGCCCTGTGTAGTGTAACGATAATAATTCTGCTTGCGCTTGGATGTTCCTCGGGAGGTGGCACTCCCGTCACACCGGACAATCCAGTCATGAAATCATCGGGTCACACGCCAAACCAGCAGATACTGCTGGGGCTGTATAACATCGAACTGGACGGTAAAAGCGGTACTGTAAACGTGACACCGCTTCGCGGACCGGCATTCCAGGTTAATGTGGTTCAGTACCTCCAGCCGCCTGCGGGTAATCCGGCAAATCTCGGCATTTCATTCAATCCTGACGGATCGGATATACCCAACGGGATCTTTGACCTGGATGTATCGATCACTCATCCCTTTCCCGGATCCAATATGCGTGGCTTCGATGTGAGGGGGATTGTCTTTGGGGTGAAGGGAACTCAGCTCTCGCAGTTTGACTATGAGGTTCAATACCCGAAACCCAATGAACTGCGTCTGTTGAACGCCGACGGTTACACGAGATGGTGGAACGCGGTCGAGTTTCTCACTCCGGGGCTTTTTGGATATACACCACCTTTGATGGGCAATGCCCAACCAAAGGCAACGGTGAACGGATATAAATATTTCGCCGACGGGCTTGGTGCAGACGACCCGCTTGCGCTCGATACAGCCATCAGGGGAACGTTCTCCACGCAGGATGAACTGGACGATCCCAACACGCTGACCAGGCAGTACATCATCAAATTCCCGACACCGGGCGGGACACCTGTTGTAAAATTCAGCTACGCGATCCTCTCGTCGTTCGCGCCGCCCGATCCCGGAAATCCTCCGCCGGCGGATGTGGATGCCTATCCTCTTGAGGCAAACAGCCCGGAGGCGTACCAGCTATCCGTCTTGACTGTCCCATCGAGCACCGCCTACTGGACCTCCACCCAATCCGGCGGTGATTTGATTCTGAATGTCGAGATCTACGACTGGCAGGCATTGGAAAATTCCGCAGGTGTTGCGGATGAGATCGGCATGGTCCGGATGGAATCACCGACTCTGTGGGATGGTTTAATCGACCCGATTGCATCGGGTATACCCATCGGGACATCGAACCCGACATCTTCAGCATGGATGGTTGAAATCAAGGATGTCACTCCGACTGATCAATTCCAGGAAATTTTCCTGACTGTGCAGTCCGCGGACCCGACATCATATGCGCCTCCGATTCCGGGAGCCGGGATATATCCGGGTGGCGCTGTTCTTTCAGCTTATCAAATATTTACACTCGATCTCCCGGGTAATTCCGCGCCGGTGATTGGAGATATCTTCGGTCCGCTGAAATACGTGGACAGCATACAGCTCATGTACACATTGGCGAGCATGAACGACCTCCAGGATGGCATGAATCTCACAGTGGAATGGGATTTTGACGGGGATGGAATTTTCGAGGATGACGAGGACGGGTCCAACACGAATATGACCGGCACATTTACATTCACCGGTGAAGATGACTTTTTCGTGCAATGCAGAGTGTTCGATACCGCGATGGAATATTCGGACTCGAACGTGCTGATAGTCGAGCCGATGTCGCTGCCGTTTTCCGATCCCATGGATGAAACCACTGAAACACTGTGGACGGTTGAGAACGGCATATTCGACATCCACAGCGCATCGCTGGAGTGGAATGTCCAGAACGATCACTGGGCGACAGGTTCTTCATCCTCCGGAAATTACCAGGATTATATGAACACAACACTGATCAGCCCGATGATTCCCACCGGTGTTATCGATACGCTGACGATAACCGTAACACACCGATATAAAACAGAAAACAACCTGGATGACTGCCGGGTATATTACCGGCTCAATAGCGGAAGCTGGGCTACGCTCAGCTCATTGTACTCCGGTACCAGTCCGGGGCATCCCGCATATATGGATTTGGTTCTCGAATTAACCGGCTTTACACCGGGCGATTTCTTCGAGCTTGGGTTCGCTTTCGATACGGACTCATCGATTACTTATCAGGGCTGGGATGTTACGCATCTGACCGTAATTGATAACAAACCTCCGGATATTGACGGTATCTGGGGACCCACCACGGTGGACAGCACGGGCCCGTGGGCATACTCGACTTCGGCAACCGACCTTGACGGTATCGCATCCTACATGTGGAGTCTGGAAGCCGAGGGGGTTGACCCGGTCTATGACGATCCCGGCGATGGAATGGGAAGCGTCGATCTGACATTCCCGGGTGATGGCAACTGGGAAGTGTGTGTCGAGGTGACTGATAACGGCGATCCGCAGCTTTCATCAACTTTCGGACCATATGATGTATACGCGTTTTTCGCAATCACGGACGCCTTTTTTACCGATGATTTCGATGAGGATACCGGGGCGTGGACCTATACCGGCGGAACAGGCGACGGTTCATACCAGGATTTCTGGCACATTGAGACCGGTAACAGTTTAATCTCAAACGTGGGTCCGGACGGGTGCTTCGCTGAAACAGCCTCACCGCCGATTGAAAAGACCGCGAGCAGGGATATCCTGTTCCCTGACAGCGCGGATGAGACATCTTTCAGGATGCTTCATATACTTGGGACGGAGAGCGGCGGCGGAGCCGGAGTTCCGTATGATGGTCAATGGGTGACAATTGACGGTGTTTTAATCGAACCGGTATTTGGATTCCTCTACGATGACCATGATGGAGAATGGGACCACGGATACTTCGTCGGTTACACGGGTAGTTATGTAACAAGCACTTTTCAGTTGGGAACCGCCTACAACGATGGTCTGGATCATACGCTGACGTTCCATCAACTGTCGTCGGATACGTCATCAAACTGCGGCGACGGCTGGCAGATCGGCATTGTGGAGTTCTGGCTGGTCGACTGAGATTCACACTTTTGCTATTGACTTATTTTCTTTCCTGTAATAAAATTACCAATTGCGCCTTTTCATGGGCGCTATTCTTTGGTGCGTGTGAAAACATATTATGAAAGCTGTTATTGAACTTGGAGGGAAGCAGTATCTGATTGAGCCGGGGACGATATTCCTGGCCGACAGGCTTCCCGCGGAAAAAGGCGAAAAGTACACCACGGATCGTGTTCTGATGATTCTGGACGATGATGACGTGGTGCTTGGCAAGCCCTATATCGACGGCGCGAAAGTGACCTTCTCGGTGCTCGACCAGACGAAACGTCGCAAGATTATCGTCCAGAAATTCCGGTCGAAGAAGGGCTTTCTCAAGACTCGCGGACATCGACAGCACGCCACTCAGGTGCAGGTCGAGCTGATCGAGGGCGGCGGCAAAAAAGAAAAACGCGTTGTCGAGAAGAAGAAAAAGAAGACAACCAAAAAATCAGCGGACAAGGCTCCGAAGACCGAAACCAAAAAAGCCTCGGACAAGGCTCCGAAAACCGAAACCAAAAAAGCCGCAGACAAGGCTCCGAAAACCGAAAAGAAAAAAGCCTCGGACAAGGCTCCGAAAACCGAAACCAAAAAAGCCTCGGATAAGGCTCCGAAAACCGAAACCAAAAAAGCCTCGGATAAGGCTCCAAAGGCTAAAACGAAAAAGGCTAAGAAGGACGACGAATAAACATTGGTGTCTGCCTGCGTCGGGCGACCAGTTGCAGATGATATTAATCCAGGGAGAAAATAGCCATGGCACATAAAAAAGGACAGGGATCAAGTTCGAACGGAAGGGACAGCCAGTCGAAGCGTCTCGGGATGAAATGCGGCGACGGTCAGAGCATAATCGCCGGTAACATAATCATGCGGCAGCGCGGATATCGTATCAAGGCCGGCGACGGTGTCGGTGTCGGGAAAGATTACACACTGTACGCCAGACGTGACGGCAAGCTCCGAATGATCGATCGCGGCGGACTTGGAAAGGTCGCGACGATAGTCGAGGGCTGACATACGAAATTACACGAAGTACTGAATATCTTCCTTAGAAAATAAATACCTCTTTTTTAGACCCCGTCTGTAACCAGCCGGGGATTTTTTTATCGACGTGAATTACCTGAAATGCCTGTATTTACAAGGTTAATATTCTTTACTCCCTTTGTATCTTTGTCCCTTTGTGGTTAATATTACTCCCGATGTTCATAGACGAAGTCGACATTATCGTTCGGGCGGGTAGAGGCGGCGACGGCTGCATGGCTTTCCTGCGCGAGAAGTACCGTCCGCTGGGCGGACCCGCAGGCGGTAACGGCGGTCGCGGCGGAAGCGTTGTCATTCAGACGCATCCCGGACTGCGGACGCTCGCGGATTTCCGCGGCAGGCGGATTCTTGTCGCGAAAAGCGGTCAGCCGGGACAGGGAAGAAACTGTCACGGAAAGGGCGCGAAAAATCTGATTATTAAAGTTCCGGTCGGGACAATCATCCGCGATAAGGAGTCCGGCGAGATAATCGCCGACCTGACCAAATCCAAACAGAAGGTCACTATCGCGGAGGGTGGAAAGGGCGGACGGGGAAACGCGATGTTCGCGACCTCCATAGATCGCGCTCCAAGGAAATTCGAGCAGGGAACTCCCGGCGAGTCGCGTGAGCTTACATTGGAGCTGAGACTGCTTGCGGATGTTGGTCTTGTCGGGCTTCCGAACGCGGGAAAAAGCACATTGATCGGAGTTGTTTCGACCGTTCGTCCGAAGGTGGATAATTATCCATTCACGACACTGAGGCCGTCGGTCGGTGTGGTCCGGCTTGGCGATTTCGCGAGTTTCACGATGGCTGATATCCCCGGACTGATCGCAATGGCGCATGAGGGAAAAGGACTCGGTCATCAGTTCCTCAGGCATATCCGACGGACGAGCGTTATCTGCCACCTGGTTGAAATCCCGCTGTATCCGGAGGATTTGGAGGGGCGGTTCCTCGCCATGGTCGATGGATATAAAACGATCAGGAATGAGCTTGCAGCCTATGACGATGAACTGGCTGCGAAGCCGGAGATATGCTGCTGGACTAAAGCCGATATTCTTCCTGTGGACGAACTTGACGTTCTTGTTGACAGACTGGAAGAATTCATAGAGAAAACCGGATGTCCCGAGCCGGTTATGGTAGTTTCCGCTGTCAGGGGCGACGGGATCGGGCATCTTCTCGGACGGCTTGCGAAAATGATCGATCTCGATCCCCGTGGAGTTGATTCCATGGAGAATGTCCCGGAATATATCGACGGTGAACCGCCTGCGAGTTTGTCGGCAGGGGAGTTATCCATGGAATACCTGGAGGAACCAGAAGATAAGGATGAGCAGGATGGAAAATAAATTAGCGGGAGGGATCGGAATTCTCGGAGGGACGTTCGACCCGATCCATCTCGGACATATCGATGTCGCACGGGCGGTAATAGAACAATACATGCTTTCCCGGATATATATTATTCCGGCGTATAAAAATCCGTTGAGACTTCACCAGCGGATTGTCGCCGAGGCTGACGACCGTTTTGTCATGGCGCATCTCGCGACTCTTGAATATCCCGATCTGATCGTGAGCGGTGTGGAAATCGAGAGGGGCCGCGAATATCCCGAGCCTAGTTATACTATCGATACACTTGAGCGCTACAGGGCGCGGTATCCGGATACGCCTTTGATCCTGATCGTTGGAGCGGATAATGTCGCGTTTCATAAATGGTACCGAATCGATGAGTATCCGGGAATTCTGTCCCGCATAATTATCGTCTCCCGTCCCGAATATGAGGCCGGGATGAAAGCGAATATATCCGAGCTCGAGACGAAAACTCCTGCTGTCGCGGAACTTGTGGAGTATCTTCCGGATGTTGAGAACCCGGTCTCGTCCACAACCATACGGGAATTACTTGATACGGGCACGATTCCTCCCGGCTCGCTACATCCCCAGGTTGAACATTATATTAGAAAATATGGTCTGTATGGATTGAAAAGGTGATATCTCTTGACTGATCGAGTTAAGTCGCCGCTAGAAATCCGTGCGCTTGATTATATAAGGGCTGAGATTCCCCGTCTTGAGGAGCATTCTGTCGGGACGAGGGATTTCGCGCTTGAGATCAACCGCGATCAGTCGCTTGGACTCGATGAGGAGAAGATCATACTGGCTGCCTTATGTCATGATTTCGCGCGGCTTATGGAACCGGGGATGATTGTATCTGAGCTGAAGGCCAGGGGGATTGATCCCGATTCCTTCGGGTATGTCATTCCGATTCTTCTTCATGGGATTCTTTCAGCCGAGCTGGCGAAGGAAAAAATCGGCGTAACGGATGAAGAAACGCTGAATGCGATCCGATGGCATGTCACAGGACAGGCTGAAATGACCGTTCTGGACCGGTTGATCTATGTATCGGACAAGGTTGAGGAGAGGACGAGGGAGTATCCGGGTGTCGGAGAGCTGAGGGAACTGGTCGTGAAGGATTTAATGAAAGCATATCCCAGGGTGCTGGCGGCAGTTATAACATATGTAGTTGCCGAGCTTCAGCCTCTGGATTATAATTCAATCGCAGCTTATAATCGGGCTATTGATGAGAAGGTGAATTGAGGAGCTGCGAGAGTACATATCAGGACCGAGTGAACGGCAAGTCATCATATCGTTTTTCCCCTTTCAAGATCCGCAATATCAGCGATCAGCGTTTCCTTGTAACGTGGACATTGGTTATTTTTCTTGCAAGCGTGCTGCTGACAATATATTTCACTGCCGGTGAAATTCACTGGATAATAAAGCAGAATTATTTTTCCCCTTCTGGATTTACTCCAGCGCCCGGCGATGAAAATCGTGTCCCGGAGCCTGCAAAGATTCCGCCCTGGATGGTCTTCGGTTCCGACAAGGTGACTTTCATTCTCCTTGGCTATGATTCGGTTGATGAATTCGCGCACCGTTCCGATACACTAATGGTCGGTGCGGTTGATTTCTATGCCAGAAAAGTTCGTATTGTTTCAATTCCACGTGATACACTGGTCCACATACCCGGTCGTGGTTTCAACCGGATCAACGCGGCGTATGCTCTTGGCCATGAAGACCTTACCCGTCGGACGGTCGAGCAATTTACCGGCGTGGAAATCGATTATATCGTATCGGTGAACTATGATGGCTTTGTGGAGGTTGTCGATGCTCTGGGCGGGGTCGATATGACGGTCGAGCACGCGATGCATTACGATGACCGCCGTGGGGATGTCCACATTCATTTCGATCCCGGAGACTATCATTTCGACGGTCAGCAGGCGTTGGAATACGCGCGGTTCCGTCACGATGCCACGGGGGATTTCGGAAGGATCGAGCGTCAGCAGAATCTGATAATGGCGCTCTTCAGTCAGGCGGTTCAGCCGTCGAACTGGAAAAGTCTCGCGAATGTGGCTGATATTTTTCTTGAAAATATCAGCGTAGTTGCAAATGAGAACAGCCCGAGGACTCCGCCGGAGATCTCTCTGGAACATGTCCTGAGCCTGATCGGGTTCCTGACACAACTGGACGATGAAAAATTTTCATTTTCACGGATCGAAACTCTTGATATCATGTGGCAGGGATGGATGTGCCTGATTCCCAATTACACGCGCACATCCAGGATTCTAACCGATGTATTCTCCGATGATGATCCAATCGCATGGAAAATTGCGTTGCCGGAGGAAGTGGAATATGTGGAGGATATGGAAGAACAGCAGTCGGACAACGGAGGTTTTGAAGAACAAATAGATGAGTGACACTTCAAGCAATACGGAACAAACGGACACGGTAAGGAATCCGACATTGTCCTGGAAAGCCATTCCGGAGTCTGTGAGAGAGGGTGTGGAAGCCCTGCGAGATAGGAAAATCGAAGATATCAGGGTGTATGACCTTCGCGGTTTTACACCATATTGTGATTTTGTCATCCTGGGTACTGCGTTATCATCCGCACAGGCAAAAGTTGCCAGGGCAAGTGTCTCGGAGGCGCTTGAAGCCCGGGATCTCAATGTGTTCGGTGTAGAGGGAGAGGACAATTCGAACTGGCTTCTGATTGATTTCTGGGACATTGTTGTGCATCTTTTCAGGCCGGAAACCAGGGAATATTACAACCTTGAAGCTCTCTGGGCAGACCTTCCCTGGTGGCCGGGAGAGGTTGAAGTTTGACCATGAGCGAGCTTTTCGGTAGAATTGCGTCTTTAGTCGGAGTATTATTAACATTTTAGATCATAGAAAAAATGAATATTTTTACCGGAGGACCATTATGGTACGGTACCGTATATGGCTGACATCAATTTTCTTTGTGACACTAGTGTCGCTACTGGTATTCAGCCCAAGGGACGCGGAATCCAAGCAGTACTTTGACACGACAATACGATTCGACCCGTTATCGGGTACCCTTTGGCATTACAAGACGGACTGTTATCTGATCGGTGACGAGATCGAACCGGGCAAGCGTGCTCAGGTGGGCGGATGGATCCAGACCATCTACGATGAGGAAATTACTTCATCGGGCAATGGCCTGGTCGGTGTGCATGTTCGCTACAATACTTATGAGTCACGCGATATGGGTTGGTCGACCGAGTATGAGAATCCCATTGATACTCCCTGGCAACCCCCGGACTACAGTGAGCCTGATCCCGATTTCGATTTTGATGAAGCATTATCCGGGAGAAGCGGTCTTGGCGATCCGATGCAGTCGGTTCCGGGCGATGATCCGGGAGGCGGAGGCGACGGCGGTGGCGGAGATGAAGGACTCAGTGGTGAGGGAGAGTTTGAAGGATCCACCATCAT
>CBDUUJ010000045.1:0-11779 GCA_965370205.1 uncultured bacterium | reverse complement strand
GACGGGATTTTCGGTCCCTGAAGGTGTTTGTGGAGTAATCAGCGTTGGGGGACCTACTGTTATCTCGAGTGATGAGCTGTATGAATAGCCGTAACCATCGTATACGCGCTGGTACAGATAATATGTGTCCTCGTTATACTCAGACCAGTTAATAGTCCATGTGATTTTGCTGAATTCAGTCCAGCCTATTGCCGGAGGATAGTCAATATCGCTGACAGCCCAGCTTCTGGTCAGCATCTGCCAGCTATCGCAGTCAGCGACCTCACCACCTTCGTACATTTCATTGTCATTGGCGCAACTGACATTTGTATTGCCCGAGGGATGGGGCGGATCAAATGGAGCGGTATTGTGATACACAACCGCCAGTGAATCGCTGACCGTTTCAAGATCTTCATCCGATATCTTCTGGAACAGGTAGTAAGTATCTTCCGCTACAACCCCGGTGTAATCAACGATCAATTGATTATCGAGACCATTAACCCAGGTTCCCCCGGTCGGAGTATCCGGATCGATTGAGATGTACCAGTAGTGAATATGCTCATCGAGCGGGTCACAGTCTTTTGGTGTACCCCCATCATACAATGCCGGATTTGTCAGGCAGTTTATCTCGGTTGGTCCATCCGGGATAGCGGGTTTGTCCGGAGCGGTATTGTGTCGAACGATATGGAGAGGAGAACTGATTGTCGAGTCCAGTCCATCATTTACTCGAACCATAAGGTAAAGATCACCTGACGGGTAGTACATGAAATCCACATTGAATGTGGAGCCTTCATATGGCATCCATGTTCCGCCGATTTGCTCATCCGGGCTCAGGGACAGATACCATTCCTTGAAGTAGACTTGATCGGGATCACAGTCTGATATATTTCCCTCGGTGTATTCGACATCAATGGATGTGCAGTCGGCGTCCGTCGGACCCGTTGGCGGATCAACTTCAGGTGGTGCATTATTTTTCAATACAGCCAGCGGAGCACTCAGTGTCTGATCTGTACCGTCTGATACCGCCTGAAAAACGAACCATGGCGCGTTCTGGTATTCCGACCAGTCAATAGTGAAACTGTTCCCGCTGAATTCAACCCAGTCGCCCTCAGGCCACTCGGGATTTGAAGAAATCAGCCGGTAGCGGGTCAGAATATCTCCCGCATCACAGTCGGTTGCCTCTCCGGCCAGGTATTCGGAAGCGGTATCGTAACAGTTCACATCTGTTGGACCATCAGGCATATTCAGGGGGTCCGGACTGGAATTGGATTTCAGGACCGGTAAACCTTCCGAATATGACCAGTTCAGGCCATCGTTTGATGCGCGCTGATAAAGAAAATACTGATTAGTAGGAATAAGTGAGAAATCGATCGTGAAACTTTCACCGGTGAATGACACCCAGCCGGTGTCCGGTGGATCTATCTCCGTTCCAAGTGCCCATGAGCGTTCAATGGGATCGCCCTCGCAGTCCTCAACTTCACCAGCCTGGTACATGGCATCTGTGGTTTTACAGTCGACAAGTGAAAGCCCCTGCGGGACATCAGGTTGATACGGTGGGGTGTTATTACGATGAACCTCCAGCGGATCGCTGACAGACCAGTTGTCACCGGATCCTGCACGCTGCCATGTGTAATATGTGCCGATCGGGTAAACAGACCAGTTGACTGTAAACATGTCGCCGGTTGCGGTCACCCAGCCCCCAGCAGGCGGATCATCGCTGCCGGTTATTGTCCATTCCCGTTCATTTTCGCCGCCGTCGCAGTCCTCGCCGCCGGATAATAAATAGATTTCATTTGTATTAGTGCAGTCAACCTCGGTTTTACCTTTGGGCGAGCTTATATCGGATGGCGGAGTATCGATGCGGGTGACGATAAGGTATGGGCTGAATACCGGAGAGGTCTTGCTATCCCATGCCATAGCTACAATCCACCAGTCGCCTATCTCAGTATAAGCCCAGTCGTATTCAATGAAATTATCCAGAGAGGGTTCAGTCCAGCCCGGGTCATCCAATGGGGGGGTTGCAGGGGGGTCGCCGAAGCCTTTCAGCCATCTGTAGAAAAAAATGGTGTCGGGATTGCAGGCTACAGCATCCGTTGCATACATCGCATCGTTATTAGTGCACTCAACATTGTAAATATCATCGTCATCTGCAGAGATCGGGTCAATTTGAATTCCGCCCTCCTCCTTAGTAACGGGTAAAAAGCTTTCAGTATTTAATTTGCCATCGGTTACCTTGAACCAGACATTATATGGTCCTGGTGGAAATAAGACGTCATTTGACCAGTCAATAGTGGCAGTGTTATCAGGTTTCGGGGGGAGATACATCGGCACTGTCTCATCCTGTGTAACCGTCCATGCGTAAAGGAGTACATCACCCGGATTCGGATCATGCGCGATACAGGTATACACCACTTCACTGTCCCAGCAGCTTACAAAATCGGGACCCTGGATCTCATCTATAACGGGAGGATAATTCGGAATTTCGGATACCTTCTCGACATCTACCCAGATCCTTCCGTATGAAGCGAGATGGGCGGATTCCGGATACGCGCTTCCGAAATTCGGTCCGTATGTATCCGGTTCCAGACTGTAGACGGCAACCAGGATCTCATGAAGTCCCCATGTTTTCGGTTGCGTTCCGTCGATGTTCAGAACTATCTGTGTCGAATGAGGCACCGGCGTTTCGACTTCGGTAATCGAAGTGTCGTTGATATCAAGTGTCAGTCCACCGGAACCGAACAACCCGTCCGGATTGTCAAATCCGATTGAATGGATCTGGTTGAGAACTCCGTTTCCGCCGAGTTCTTCCATTCCCTGCCAGTCATAGACAGTGAGCATGATTGTCAGGTCCCCGCCGCCTTCTTCCAGTGGCTCGTTGTAGTAAAGGGTGCTGGATGATGTATCCATGGACAAGTAGATCGCTTCCTGAGCGTTGGCTTCGGGAGGGAAATCGCTGATCTCGGGTTCAGGAATCGGTTCGCCCAATTCATCCTTGGCGCCTTTGAAATGGGAGATAATCGCATACTGGAATTTTATCTGGGGAAATCCCCCGTCCATGGGGAACTGGATGTGGTATATACGTGAGTTTGTTGTGTCGGGAAGGAAAGCGCCTCGTTTTTCGAGGTTGGCTGAAAAAACAAGGTATTCGCCCAGAGTTTCAGAAGCAGCCAGGTCTTCAGCGAAGTATTTATAGCCGTTAGCGATCGCTGTCCAGGTCTGGCCTTTAGTGCCAAGGAACCCCTCAGTGTACCCGCTGAAGCCCGAGTCGGTGAATTCCACCGGGTTCATCCAGCGGGTCCAGCCGTCGGGATTCAGAAGGTGCAGGTCGTTTGAGCCTGCGAAGATGACATCCGGGTCCTGGTTGAATACGATACTGCCTTTACCGATCAGAACGCCCATGGTATCGAAACCGACCATTTTGGGAATGTTAATAGGGTGAGTAATGCTAACCTTCAGTTTCAGCCGGCCGTCCGATATTTCACTGCCGTCTATAACCTGTATACCAAGATTGGCCGGATCACCATCGGGAGGCTGGAGAAATCCCAGTACATTCAGGGTTAACTGGGCGCCGCGAACTGGCATAATTTCAAAGCTGTTGGAGCCTTGATCGTATGCTATGTCGTATATTCCCCAAAGTCCTGCGCTCTGTCCGCTGTGTGATTGACCCTGTACCGATTGAGTTCCCGGATCAGATCCGGAAGTCAAACCGAACTCGTTTTCTCCATCTGTAGGTGGTGTCAGGGGATTATTTCCTCCCCCTGCACAGGAAAGTGCAATAAGCATAACCAGACCGATAAGCCCGGCAATCCATGGACGGGTATTGTAAACCATCATTCGATCCTTCCACCGGTGTCTTTCAAGCCCGGTGCGTATGGGGTTAATAACATTATAATATGTAAAACAATGACAAGGCAACCAGTATGTTCCCGGAATGCCCTCTTTAATATTTCGGTAGTATTCATAAAAAAATCCGAAAAAACCGTAAAAAGATGTCAGTATCTCCTGATCTGAAACGTTATACAGTTGGATCCGGCCATAGCTGTCACGGTATAGGGTGAGTGTAGAGGAGAAATACCACAGCCCAACCGGGTCCGGGGCGCCCTGGATACACGGCACCGTCCGGGGCTCCCCTTATTTAACTCTCTTTCCATCAATTGAGATGCAAAGTTGCCGGAGATAATTATTAATATAGAATCAGGATCAAAAAAAATTTTGAAAAATTCAGCAGAAAATACTGAAAAACCCTCCCGATGCTCACTATCCCGTTGTGTCGGAATCACTCGCTTCCCCGGTCCGGGACCCATCATTTTTAGTCCGCCTGCCCAGTTTTCTGAGGAACTGGAAAAACATCGCACCCAATAATCCTATGACTCCAGCAAATGTCCAGCCGCCGGGACAACTCGGCTGACCGCAGAACGGGCAGACATTAGTCATCTGCCACAGTCCGCCGATTCCAAGCCATGCGGCACCGAATCTGATCCAGCTCAGTCCCAGACGTGAGAGCCATGAGGTATCTTCGGATTTGTCGTCGCTTTGATGGTCATGACCGCAGCAGGCTGAGTGTTCATGGTCGTGTTCAACCGGCATGTCTTTTTTCTGATCGTCAGACATATGCTTCCTTGCGCTTCAACTGCTCATTATACATGAGGATATCAAGTCGACATAAGAATTTTTCGTAAAAAAACGCATGGTGTTTGGGTTATACTTATCGATGGAGGACTAATCAGTGTATTTCAGGCACAGAGATCCGGTAACTTTCATTCTGATGGCCATTGCATTTATCGGGGGAGGGGTTGCATGGAGATCATGGATAGCTTTGCAGAGGGAATCGTATGATGAGCGAAGCCATAAGACGAATCGATACAGTTTCGCGGTTGGGATTATTGTCTTTTTAGTTGCGGTGATGCTGGAGGTAATGTGGCTGAGATGGTTATCCAGCGCGATGAATTGATAATAAAAAAAAGCCCACCGTTTCAGGTGAGCTTGTGAGTTTCTGAATGCGCAGAGGTTGATTTTACTTCCACGCGACGAAGTACGGATTACCGGTCCCGCCGCTTGGGTAGTCGAGATCGGTAAACGAGATCATCATGTAATCGGTCTGGTGCATCAGGGCGTACGGGTACATTCCGTAAAAAGCTGCACCCTCGACTTCAACCGGATCGGCCCAGTCAGCACCATCGTTCCTTATCCCGTAAATAATTCGATCGTAGTGTGCGCTCTGGTAGACGATTAAAACTCCGCCTTCGCTGTCGACACCAATCGATGAGTGCGTGAACATGAAATCGTTACAGGCGTAGTGATAACCTGGGTAAGCAAGCGATCTGTGATGATATTCCTCAGTGATTGGAACGGTGTAATCGAAGTCATGATCGCCTGATGCCGCTCCGGTGCCATATGATAAATGCCAGTCACCGCAATTCCTGCCATAATTTCCACCGTCATAATTGTTATATGCATAACCGAACACCCAGTAGAGATTATCGCTCGGGTCGATAGTCAAACCTCTGCAATAGAAGTGCTGATAGGTATTCGGGTATGTAATTATCCTCGTCTGAACGAATGACCATCTACTCTGAATGGGATCATACTCCAGGATCGAGTTGGCCTTGCCGTATCCATAACCGGGAGTGTAGTCGTTGTACAGACCACCTACGGCGTAGTAGAAACTTGTGCCGTCATTTACCAGGCATACAGTTGATCTCAGGTAAATATAGGTCAGGCTTCCGTTGTATATCGATATGCCCAGCCTCGGGATGTTTTCAAGGTTCGCCCAGCTTGTCGCGTACGAATAGGAAGGATGGAAACCGCCTCCAAAGTTCGAATAATAAAGCCCGACAACAAGGATGCTGCCGTCCGACGAGACACTGAGCGCCGGACGTCCGAAATTATCCCGTCCGTCACCGGTAGCCGGTGCGCTCTATACTGTGAATGTTTCCCAGCCGGCATCCAGATCGGTAATATCCAGACGACCGGCGGACAGTTTGCAGTATTGAGTGGTGCCGTCTTCACCATCATATTCGCTCAATAAAACATAGACATACTGACCCTCGGCATCCATCGCTATTCCATCACCAAAGAACAAATACGGAGGCGTATGTCCCGGTTCGACACTGTAGATCGGATCGCCATTATTTCCCTGATTCCAAGTGTTGCCGAGATCGTCCGAGTATGACCAGTATGCGTTATGCCGATCGTAATCCTGGTAGACCGAATGGATAAGCCCGTCGGACGCGATCGCGAACTGGACACCGTAACCCGCGACATCCGGATCGATGCAGACCGGAATTATCGGGGGAGTTGTGGGCTGAAAAGGTTCCTCGTCATCGATTTCAGCACTGAATTTGAAATACGCTGAAAGATGAGCGTCAGGATAATCGAAAAATTCTCCGCCATCGACCTGGGGTTCATATGTCGCCGGATCAGCGCTTTCCACGGTGCAAAGGAAATCGGTCGTTCCGTGGTGAGTCAGATCAGGACTTGCGAGATTCACCTGGAACACGGATGAATCGTAACCGTTTCCAGGGAGAATGACCGCCGATCCCAGGATATCCACCGGATCAGTGAGAGTTTCGCCCTCTAGCCAGATCGCGGAAATCTCGCCGGGGATACCGGACGGGTTGACTGCACCCTGGTGATCGAAAATTTCGATATCCAGGATGAATTCGCCGCCGTAGTTTTCCGAATCGACATACCACGCATCCGAACCGGCATCCATAACGCTCAGGTTATAGGCTTCGGCACAGTTTGCAGTAAGCGCGAATGCCTCAATGGGATAATCGGGGGTGTAACTTTCATCGGGATCGGACCAGCTTGCATCGACCGCGTAGTTGAAATCGAAAACCGGGTTTCCCGTGTCCATTTTGAACTGGATTTCATAGCGCCGTGAATTCGCGCTGCCGCTTGTGAAAAAACCGCGCTGTGCAGGATCGCTGGCGCTTACCGGATCACCAATCTCAAGATCGTCCGCGAAATATTTGTACGGGTTGATAGTGGCGGTCGGCTGATTCGGTGGAGCCAGTTTTCCATGAGTCGCGCCGAAGATGGACTCGTAGCTTGTGAACTCCGTCCAGTTCCAGAAACGGGTATAGCCATCCGCGTTCTCAAGAACCGAGTCGTCATCCCCCGACATCAGGACTGTCGAGTCATGCTCACCGACAATGCTGCCGTCGGCCATGAAAATCCCGCGAACATCGAATCCATTGTAGTAATTCATTCCGGGGAACGGGTGACGGAGTGTCACATCCATGACGTAAAGCCCGTTGGGGAAATCACTCGCGACTGAATCGAGTGTTAATGAGATCATGTGTGTCGGGCTTATCGGGGGCTGCATGAACTGGGTCACATTGCATGTGAACATCGCTCCCCTGATGGGGACAATGTCGATGTCATATGTCCGGGGATCGATGGACACATGCCACATACCCCATAGCGTGCGATTTGCTTTTGCCGTGCCGGATTGCCCATTTGAAAAATCGGCGATTGAGTCACTTCCGGTTGAGGGAGAAATCGGAGAGCCGCTTCCCGAGCATCCAAATGAAACGAATAACATGAGAATCAGGCTCAAAAGAAGCAGGATACTTGAACGAGACATGTTCGAACCTCCTAATATTCAGGGTCTCAATTCTCCAGATGCCTAATCGATAAAGAAAAATACTATTTGTTACAGCAGAGGTTTGCCTGGGTGAAATAATATGATACCGAATAATATGCGACATCGTCAAGGATTTGCACATTGGAAAAAAACTGCCTGGATCGTTTGGAGATTAATACTTCGTGAGGTTATAGGGATGGGAAAGCAGTCAGCAGGATTTTTATTGTCACTCAGTGTTCAACTGCATTTTCTGGCGAAGGTTGAAAACCGCTCGGGAATGAATCTGGCAGACACGCGATTCGGATATCCCCAGCACAGCCCCGATCTCCTTCAGCGTGAGTTCATCATGATAATAAAGCGAGATGATCTGTTTTTCCTTTTCGGGAAGTTCACGGATCGCGTCAGCCATGCACTCCAGGAGATTCTGTTTCTCGGCTTCATCGTGCGGATCGGGTCTGGGCAGCGCGATGTTCTCGCCGACAGTGGAGCCGGAGCCTTCTTCATCCTCGTAAAGTTCCCTTTCGAGAGAAATAATGAACGAATGGCTGCTCTTCCAGAGGCTCTCGGAGATTTCCTCCTGCGTGGTGTTCATTACCTTCGCGAGGTCCTCAATTTTCGGAGCTCTGCCGACCCGTTTGGCGAATTCCTCGGCGGCCCGCTCGATTTCCCCGGCGCGTTTTCTTAAGGGGCGGGATAGAAGGTCCTGCTTTCTGAGGTAGTCGATTATTGCGCCTCGGATACGGATGGAGGCGTAGGTTTCGAACTTCACGCCCTTGTCCGGATCAAAATTATCCAGTGCTGCGAGAAGTCCCAGCACGCCCTGGTGTTCAAGGTCCTCGCGATCGATGTGCGGCGGCAGGTTGATCGCGATGCGGCCATAGATGTATTTAACCAGGTAGAGGTAGTTTGTCGCCAGGATTTCCCGGGCCCGAGGGTTTCCATTCTTGAGAAAATCCTGCCACAGACTCTGGAGTCTGGATGCATGTGCTAGGTCTTGTACGCTGGTGTCTGGTGTCATGCTTGATAAATGCCCCGTTTCCGGGTAATTCAGGCTGTCACATTAATTGGTTTGCCGATAAAAATCAATTGATTTCGATCAACGAAGCATAAGAAGAACCATAATAAGGAAAGCAAGCAGTGCGACAGCCACCAGGATGGGAGTCATGCTTGTATTTGATGAATCTTCCTGCGCCTTGGTTATTCGCTCCCTGAAAGTCAGATGGAACGACCGCACTTTGAGATCATTGATGGAAATAACGTTGACATAGGCGCCATGACCGACATGCAATCTGAATTTCGTGCTGTCGCCGACAGCTTCATCCGTTTCAGAGATCTTTCCCCTGATGGGAAGCCAGTAGCCGCTCTTGTATGCCCCGATCACCTCTCCGACTATTTTCGCGACTTGTGTCCGATCGAGGATCTCAATGTAGACCGTATCACCGATATTAAGCTCGTGGACCGGTATGCCGTTCACCGGGTCAAGCATGAACCGTCCCTTGAGATATACTTTTATTTCGTCCTTTTCTTTTTCTTCCGTTAATTCCTCATTTTTTTCTTCGTCGGGAGTATCGGACAGAAGACCAAAGTTTTCGCGTATGGCGTTAAACTGGGAATCGGAATAGAAATCGTAATCCAGTTCGAGATTCACAGTATCAACCAGCGCCTCATTGAGAACCGAGGATATCAGGTTTTTCAGGATGGAGCCGGGGTTGCTGAGCGATTGTTTCGTATCGGCTGTATCGGCATCATTGGTCTTTGGGTTGTCCCAAAGCTCGAAGAGGTGTTGCAGAGTTACAGCATCCTGAAGAGGCGCAAGTCCGTCCTTGAGCTTCTGTGCATCGAACAGAGGCATGTCGCCTGAATGGATCTCGAAATAGTCCTTGATGATCCGGAGAAATACATCCGGTGGCCTGTGAACCGAGAAGTTCTTCGCCCATTCCCGGTTTTTCTCGTAGATTGTGCGGAATATGAGGAACTTGTGAGCATTTTTCTTTTTAATGATGAAAACCAGACCGCTTCCGCCTTTCGATCTTTGTGAATGAAACTGCGCCTTGATGCACAGATATTGCGGTATGAGGGCGTCAAGAATTTCCCGGGCCTTTGTCAGTTCCCCGGCTGCTTCGTTAATGGCCATCCGAGCGAGATCTTTACTTACTTTCAGCTCTTCGGCCAGGCTTGTTATCATTTCCTGATCCATGTCGTATCATCGCCTTAAACCGCACTCTCAGCCGCCGTCTCTTCTATCTCCTCATTCGTTTCGACTGATTCCGTCGCCGCCATTATTTCTTCCGCTACTTCTTTTTCAAGTGCCCTGCGGACAACTTCACGCTTTGCTGCACGCTTTACATAACCCTCTATCAGGTTTCCAATCAGCATGCCGCCCGTCCCGAATATTATTCCTGCAAGAAGTCCCCTGAGGCAGACAAGAATAAGTTGACCACCATAGTAGACTCCGAACAGCACACTGATCACAAGAGCCAGGGTTCCTGTCAGGATTGCAAGGCGACGTCCGATTTCTGTCACTCAAACCTCCGGGTCCGGTTTACCGGTCGATCTCCCATGAGGCAATTATCCATAATATATGGTCAATTCGCCTCTGGGAATCAGCGTATAATAATATCAATGTTTACAGGGCTTAGATTACCGGAAAAATGGAGGTGGGGAAGTATACAGGCGTTTATATCCGGATCATTGTGGATGCAGGTTTATTTTTAAATTTCCTTTAATCCGTATTATTACTGCCTACTGTGTCATTATCAGCTCGACCGGAATAACCAGTATCTCCTCAGTTTCGCCGGTAAGAGCGAAAATGCGCAACCCATCGCTCGATACCGCGACAGATCTGAAAAACGAATCATTCAATATTTCTGTGCGTTCAGTAATGATCGACCCGTCCCCGAAACTCACCAGCCCCAGATCGCCGGTGTAAATCCAGCGACGTGCCTCGGGAAAACTTCCCGGGCAAAGTTCCTGAAGGAGTGCGGTTGCGGATCCGGGAGCGGGAGGACCCCAGTCCGCGAGCGATACAACCGCCCAGCTTCCGTCCGGGGAAATCGCAAGATCGCTTGCGCCGGCAGTTCCTATGAAAATCGATTCATTCCCGCCGGGGCTGTCGATCAGGGACAGCGACGGTTCCATCAGCGTCCCCTCTCCCTGTTTGCTTCCCGAACATGCGGCAAGAACGCCCATTCCGGTGGCGGCGAGACGGCTTGGATTTATTCCCACCCATGATCTGTCGATATATTCCAGGCTTTCAGCTTCATATGCCCATACATATGCGCCGTATGGCGGACCCATGCTTCCGTCGGGCTGCATGGTCCATTGCAGCTCAAGATCGGTGACATAGAGATTTTCATCGTACCGCGCGATTGCCCACGGAATTTTCCCGCATGCCGCCTGTGTCTCGATATTGAGCGCCGCAGAATCGTCATCGACGGAATTCCATGAAAGCCTGTAAATAATTCCCTCGTAGGCATACTGCATTCCGCATGCGGCATACAATGTTTCGTTGTCCGCGGCATATACAGTATTGCATGCTCCCTCCAGTTCAATTTCAGCAAGTACACTCCCATCGGACGTATCGATCATCTGCACCAGACCGGTGTTGATTATCTGATCGTCCAGTGGTTCCCCGGACAGAAACGCCATCGATCCGTCCGGCGAGAAAGCAAGGGCTGTCGGCCTGATGGTCAGGGGAACGTCCAGAATGACCGAGCCGTCGGATGTGTCCAGCGCGACCAGGTTTCCGCTCTGGTGAAGGAAAGTCCAGAGCGACCCGTCGGCGGGATTTACAACAAGCGGACCTGCGCCCGCACCGGGAAGCTCCCATGTGTCCATTTCCAGGGATGGTTCACAGTCAATCTCCTGGCCGAGTGCAGGAAATGAAAAAAGTACGGTAATCATTAAAACAGCAAAAGAAATGGCTCCCAGTCTCACGGCTGTCACCTCGAATTATCGATAAATCAGATTCAACTTACTTGGATGATACCCCCGTGAACATCCCTGCGCAACTGATTATCTTCGAATTAATCAGGAGCGCAGGCAGGAGGGAGCTGTTGAAAAAAGAAGATTTTTCCGGTACCCCACTCTTTTGGGTGAGCGGGAGACGCATGGTTTCCAGTAGCACCCACCTTAAAGAGATTGTCTTAAAATCTGGAAATATTGTAGCGCGGACGTCCCGTCGGCTGTCCTGCGGGAATCCTGCCCGCA
>CBDUUJ010000044.1:0-11783 GCA_965370205.1 uncultured bacterium | reverse complement strand
CTTTTTATACGTTATATGCGGTGACTCTGAACTTTTCGGGACATGGATAATTACTACTATCCTTGATTCAGTTTCCTCATCCGAATTAGGAATTACAATCTGTTTAATTTCATATTGAATCCCGGGATGCACGTATTCCCGAATAATTAAATCAATTCGTTCTTTATCGACTGGGACACCCACTTGACCATTGATCTTAATCCTGCGAAGATACAGCAATTCCTTTTGTAGGCCAAATTGCCCTCCTCTGGTCATCTTCTCCGATTCCTATGAAAATCAGTCCTCCTTCCTTATTAGCAAAAGCCACCATTTCTTCAGCAAGGTCATGGTTCTTAGCCTTGGGGAGCATTAACTTGAACTCCACATGCAAATCCTCTTCTGGTCGAGGAGTTTTGTCAAAGTACGAATCAAGGTCTTTGTATTCAAGTTTATCTACTGGCTTGTCAAAAGGATACATTTATGATCACCTACTCCCACCTCAATGGTGCTTGCCAGGCTTCTTTCAGGTCGGTGAGGGATTCGTTGATGTACTCGACACGGACCCGGTCGCGGATGATGATTCTGTCCGTCGATGTCAGAGTGCCGATCATCGCGACCGGAAGATCACCCATCGCAGCAAAAAAATCATCTTTTTTGTCGGGTGGAATTTCGACAAGAAAACGTGACGGGGTTTCCGAGTAGAGAATGACCGCCTCATCAAGACCGATGCCGAACTGATCCCCGTCGGTTGGATCGAGACTCATCGGATCGGTCATCACATCAGCAAGATCGACCTCGCATCCGATTCCGCCCGCGAAACACATCTCGGCAAGCGCGACACCAAGTCCGCCGTCGCTGAGATCGTGGCAGGACGCGATAAGTCCCATCTGAATCGCCTTATACATGAGATCGAAAGTTTTCGCCGCGGTTGGAAGATCGACTTCGGGAACGCTGATTCCCATTTCACCGAACAGATCGAGCAGAACGCTTCCGCCGATATGCGCCTTCGTGACCCCGACCACAGCAAGCAGACCGCCCGGCGATTTCGCGTCCATCGTGATTAGTTTTTTCACATCATCGACCACACTCATCGCGCTGATTAATAAAGTGGACGGAATTCGCACAAGCTGTCCACCGGATCGATATTCATTGTTCATGGAATCCTTGCCGCTTATGAACGGGGTTCCGAACGCCATCGACGCGTCGTAGCATCCCCGCGACGCTCTCACTAGATCGCCCAGCGGTTCCGGCGCGTTGGATGAACCCCACGAGAAATTATCGAGAATCGCGGTGTGATGCGGATTTCCGCCGACCGCGACAACGTTCCGCATCGCCTCATCGATCACCGACGTCGCCATGTGATACGGATCGATAGCGGCGTAGCGAACATTGACACCGTTCGCGATCACGCATCCCCGGTCGCTTCCAAGAACCGGCCTCAGCACGGCGGCATCGGACGGCCCGTCGTTCGCGACCCCTGTCAGCGGCTTGACCGCGCTCGCGCCCTGCACCTCGTGATCGTACTGCCGTATCACCCACTCCTTCGAGCAGACATCCAGATGCCCAAGCGATTTTTTCAGAAGCTCACCCGGACCGATCTTATCGAGAAGCTTCGAAAGATCGGGATCGACCGCGTCATCCGATGGCGGCGACCATGTTCCGGTGCGGACTCCCTCGGGAATTCCGTCATGCAGAAATTCCATCGAGATATCGCTGACCCCGTTGCCCTCATAGAATATTTCGAGCCTGCCGGTGTCGGTGTATTCACCGAGATTGATGCACTCGACATCCCAGTTTTTCATCAGCGTGCTGAATTCATCCCAGTGTTCAGGCGGAACCGCGAACACCATCCGCTCCTGCGCTTCCGACACCCAAATCTCCCACGGTTCAAGTCCCTGATATTTAAGCGGTGCGCGTTCGAGGTAAACTTTCGCTCCGCAGTGCGCGCCCATTTCGCCGACCGCCGATGAAAATCCGCCCGCGCCGCAGTCGGTGACCGCGTTGTATAATTTCCTGTCACGCGCGATCAGCATCGCGTCCATGAGTCGTTTTTCCTCGATAGGATTTCCGATCTGCACCGCTCCGCCGGATGTCACCTCGCTCGCGTCATCGAGTTCGATGGATGAGAACGTCGCGCCATGGATTCCGTCGCGGCCTGTCCTTCCACCGATCGCGACAATGTAATCGCCCGGCTTTGCCTCCTTCTCGTGCATTCCCTTCGGAAGAATCCCGACAGTGCCGCAGTACACAAGCGGGTTCCCGACATAATTCGGATGGAAACACACCGCGCCGTTGACAGTCGGAATGCCCATGCGGTTTCCGTAATCGCGCACGCCGGCAACGACACCTTTCATGATTCGTTTCGGGTGAAGAACTCCTCCCGGAAGTTCATCGCGCGGCGTGTCGGGCGGGGCGAAACAGAAAACATCAATGTTCGCTATCGGTTTCGCGCCGAGACCGGTTCCGAGGATGTCGCGGATCACGCCGCCGATTCCGGTGCCCGCTCCGCCGTACGGTTCCAGCGCGGACGGGTGATTGTGCGTCTCGACCTTGAAGCAGAGATCCCATTTGTCGTCGAATGAGATCACTCCCGCGTTATCCTCGAAAACGCTGACGCACCACGGGAGATCGAGATCCCTGGTCGCTTTCATGACGGTCGATTTGAGAAGGTTCGGAATTTTTTCGCCGTTGAAATCGAAAGTCGAGCGGAATGTTTTATGCCAGCAGTGCTCGCTCCATGTCTGCGCGATTGTCTCAAGCTCGACATCGGTCGGGTCGCGTCCCTCTTTCTCAAAATACGCCTGCACCGTTCGCATCTCAGGGATATTCAGACTCAGAAGCCCGTTCCGGCTGATCTCCATGAGCGCGTCGTCATCGAGACCAGATAATTTCACCGTCTCACGTTTGAATTGATATGGCGGCGTCACCGGAAACGGGTCCTCGCCGGATTTCACCGGATGCTGGATGACTTTATTGTAGAGATACCGTCCGGCAAAAAGATCGATTGCGTCGGCGTCGATATTCCCGATGAACAGGAATTTCGATCCGGTCTTGAAACCATCGACCCCCTCAATGCCGAGTTCATTCAATGCTTTCAGCGCGCTTTCCTCGACCGGGTCCATCACGCCGGGATTGAACGCGACCTCGAACACATACCCGTCGGATTCATCGAGCACCGCTCCATTCACCGCGTATGTCTCGGTGACCGAATCCGCGAGAAGTCCTGACGCGATTTTTGCAAGCGCGGCATCATCGAGATCGGCCTTGATCCTGAAAACCGCGACCTTCCTGACCTCTCGAACACCGTCAAGTCCCTCTTCCGTAAGAGCGGAAAGAATCCCGGCGGTGACCGGGTCGGGAAAACCTTTTTTCAATGTGGTTTCAATGGTATGAACAGATTTTTTCATTTGAGTAGTTGGTATATATGTGTATTTTTACTGTCCGCTCCCTAACGGTCGCGGCTCTGATACAACGTTCTCTGATACAACGTTCGAAATTTCGCCGATTCGATATACCGTTTCCCCGGATTCTGTCAGGATTGCCACTGCTACTTCCGCATTTTCCGGTGACACCACAACTGTGAAACCGATCCCGCAATTGAACGTACGGTACATCTCGTCATCAGGAAGATTCGCGGCTTCCCTTATCAACCCGAAAATCGCGTGCTCCGGCCATGACCCGTATTTTATCGATACACCCAGACCGTCCGGAATCGATCTCGGAATGTTTTCAATGATCCCGCCGCCAGTGATATGCGCGCATGCCTTAACCCTATCGCCAATTTCATCGATGAGCGCCATCGCGGGTTTGACATACAATTTCGTCGGTTCGAGCACGGTTTCCAGAAGCGATTTATCACATCCGGGGAGCGTTTCATTCATCTTCCAACCCGCCTGTTCAATCACTTTACGGACCAGCGAGAATCCGTTCGAGTGAATTCCCGACGATGCAAGTCCAAGAACGATATCGCCGGGCTTTACAGCGCTGCCGTCGATGACCTTCGATTTGTCCACGACTCCGACCG
This sequence comes from uncultured bacterium, assembly GCA_965370205.1. Classification (GTDB taxonomy): domain Bacteria; phylum JAJVIF01; class JAJVIF01; order JAPKYR01; family JAPKYR01; genus CBDUUJ01. The sequence goes on along the minus strand of CBDUUJ010000044.1, from coordinate 7,780 downwards.
AAAATCCCGCGAGATCGGTGTGACCCGGAGCGTACATACCGGGCATCTCCGCGCATTCGCCGCCGATCAGAAGGCAGTCCGATTCCTTACATGCGTTCTGGATCGAACCGACAATTGTCTCGATCTCATCGGGATCGAGTTTCGCGGTCGCGATATAGTCGAGGAAAAACAGCGGTCGCGCGCCACCCACGATGAGATCATTGACACACATCGCGACAAGGTCCTGCCCGACCCCGTCCAGCCTGCCGTTTTCGAGCGCGATCAGAAGTTTCGTCCCGACCCCATCCGTGGATGCGACAAGCAGCGGGTCTTTATATCCTTCAAGGAACGGACGAAATGCGCCTGCGAAACCGCCCAGCTCACCGACTTCCTCGCCGCCTGCAACATTACGGGGACTCCCCCGCAGGATGTTTTTAATCCGCTCGACAGCCTCGTTTCCGGCATCGATATCAACTCCGGCATCGCGGTAGGTAATTGGATCGCTCATAATGGCTGCATTGTAGCATAGTTAATGCAGTCCGGGGACGATGCAAAAATCCGATAACATCTCTTTTAAAAGACTATCAACAGGACTTGCACGGATATCGAATATGGTGTATAAATTAGCGCCCCCTTGGGGGGGGGTGTAACGTCATGCGGATGTGGCGGAACTGGTAGACGCGCCAGGTTGAGGGCCTGGTGAGGGCAACCTCATGGGGGTTCAAGTCCCCCCGTCCGCACCAGACTGAATGAATCTCCCCCTTTATAACATCGAAGGGGGATTTTTCTTTTAGGTCCGCTTGCTTACGCGCGCGGTTCGGATCGAACTATATTCAGAACCGCGACCGTCAGGGAGCGGACTGTCTGCAGGATTCTGTCAAGAGAGCGTGTGGAAAAATCCACGCATTTCGACCAGGATCGAATCAAAGCAAACCTGATTTAATGCGGGTTACAGAAATTTAATCCAAATTAACCATTATTTCTGAATTTTTGCCGCTTTTGCATCTTTCGGGATCCCCAATCATGTGGTATATAGTTATTGAGGGTATTCTGCGCTTGCTCAGGCAGTACGTAAATTATTAAAAAAAAGGAGGTACTCATGACTGATAGTAGTGGTAATGGTTTATTACATTTTGACTCGGCGGCATTGGAAAGATTTTTGTGCGAGTGGGGAATGAAAATACAGGAACCCACTCCGGACGAGGAAGCTGAAGTCATCGCGAGTCGCCTTCGGATTAAAGAACTCAGAATGACGGATCCAACTCATCAGCAGGTACCTTAGTTCCTGAAACCTGACAGGGCGTTAAATGACCGGAACGGTAACAGAGCAAAGTTGAAACGTTTTACAGAAAAGCATCAAACTAAAAAAGCAGAAACCCCAATCAAGCGGCGAGAACCCCGAAAAGGGGTTTTCTCTGATTTTAGTGTAAAACCCGATGGCGCACTGCCGTGCGGGTCTGCGAAATTTAACTCAACCCTTTCATAATGCTATACTTAACCTTCAACCCGTTCGCATCTTCTTCCTGTCGGAGGAAACAGATAATTGACCGATAACAGCAAATCAAACGGAATTTCCGATATCAGGCATCCATGGCTCCTTGACCGCGAAAAAGCCGCGCTTTTGGTTATCGATGTCCAGAGCGTCCTTATTCCCTACATATGGGAAAAAGAGCTGATGCTTCGGAATATTGGATACACGATCGAGCTGGCGGGAATTCATGAGCTTCCCGCAATAGTCACCGAACACAATCCCAAAGGACTCGGAACCACCGATGAAGAGATAGCAGGTACACTCAAAGCAAATATCGGGTATGAGCCACTACTGAAAAACATTTTTTCATGCTGCGGACATCGGGATTTCCTCAACGCTGTGAAGGCCACCGGACGAGAGCAGATCATTGTTGTCGGAATGGAGACCCATATCTGTGTGAATCAAACAGTTCTGGACCTCTTACAACATGGATACCAGGTGCATGTGGTCGAGGACGCGGTGCGGTCCAGATGGGAGAACTCTCACAATATCGCGATTGAAAAAATGCGCCAGGCGGGAGCGATAATCTGTGACTGGGAAATGGCAGCCTATGAACTTACATGGGGTGCGAAAACCGGGCAGTTTAAAAAGCTCCTGGAGCTTATGAAACGCGCAAAAGAAGAATACGAAGCGGACGATTGAACATAATCGAATGGAGGGTGTCAAAACCGCGATGGAGAACAAACAGAACAACGGTTCCAAGGCATGGGGCTGGGCGATCGGTATCAATCTGGTCGTATTTATCATTCTCTGGTTTGTGTTTATCAGGATCCCGGTTCCTGTGCATTCCGAACAGGATCCGCCGGATGAACCCGGACCGGGCGGAACATTCGGACAGTTGACACACCTGGTGGGTGATTCGACCGATCAATCCACATCCGCCGAAGACGATATTCCGGCGGAGACTGTGCCGATCGATACCGATGAAGACGAACAGCCTGGGAAATGGCTGTTCCACGAATTCTATCTCGATCGCGGCCCGATTGTCTCCTTCGCGCCCAGATTAAATCCCGATGGATCGCTCAGGCAGCATCCGGCATCCGACAATCGTGTCAAAGCGCCGACATACGAGGACGAGGACGCGACCTTCAACAGTGAAGATTTTTATCCGCCTTTGATGTCGCCTCAATTTTTCTCGAAGCTGGATTTACCCGAGGAATATCGCGAACTTGATTTCGATCTGACTGTAATGATTCATGTCGACGCGCGCGGACGGGTGCTTGGGGTTCCAGAGATCATACGAAGCTCCGGGCATCACGCTGTAGATGAGATCGTCATCCAAAAGATAATGCACGATGTGACATTCACACCCGCAACCCACAAAGAGACCGGCGAGCCGCGCACGGTGTACGTCCCGCAGCCGATTTTCTTTGAAGGTCCGGGGGGAAGTTAATACCAATTAAAAAAATTCTTTCTGGTGCGCCGCTTTTCCAAGCGGCATTCATTAAATTTATCCCGGCTGGACGAATTTTTCAAGAGATGTAAAACTGCTTCGCTCTCCGAAACCGATAAGCACATCGCCCTTCTCGATTTCAGTATCGGGTCCCGGAAGTATCACGTACTCTCCACTCTCTCGAGCGATTCCCATCAGAAAGATACCTGAGGTCTGACGGATTCCCGAATCGGCAAGCTTTTTTCCGATAATCGGACTTCCTTCAGGAACCCTGATTTCATCCATATACGCACATGCAATCGCAGGATCGAGGAACATGGACAGGACCTCAAGAAGATGCGGTCTGAAAACAGCCTGGGCCATCCGGCGACTCGCCCATTCCTGGGGACTGATCGCCACATTTGCCCCAGCCCTGATAAATCGGGCTTTATAATCATCCCGGGTTGATCTGCTGACAATTTTTATATCGGGATTCAATCCACGTGCGGAGAGAACCACCATCACGTTGTTGCTGTCATCCGCCAGCACCGAAAATAACGCCATCGCATGTTCAACTCCGGCGGACTTCAATACCTCTTCATGAGTGGCATCACCCTCAACGTACAGAATACCTATCTCCTCGAGCAGCGTGATTTTTTCAGGATCACATTCGATAATAACAAACGGCCAGCCCTCCGCGATGAAATCCCTCGCGAGGTCCTCACCGGTAAGGCTGTAACCGACGATGATCGAGTGATCCTTAAGTTTTTTTATTCTCTCGTCCATTCTTCTTCTTCCCATGTATTGTTTCATCGCACCGGCGATAATGACCTGCGACAGCGCCGCTACCGCCAACGTGACGATTCCAACCGACCCGAACTGGAGCAATCCGACAAGAACCCATCCAGCGGAGGTATCCAAAGGCGGGCTGCCAAGTCCAACGGAACTTAACACATTGATCGTCGCGGATAATGCCTTTCCCGAAGGTAATCCCAACAGGATAAATCCCACCCAGCCAATTGCCAAAAGGACTAATACCAGGAGAGCGAGTACAATGAGTATCCTGATGGTTCGTCGTTCCATGATAGGTATTCTAGCACAGAGTAAATAATTTCACCCGGATGATTCGACAGGTTTCTTTTCTTCCGCAGACTCCCGACCAATCAAGGCTGCGCCGATAGCTCCCATGAACTCGGAATCGTGATGTATGTTAACTGCGGTTCCGAGCACATCCTCCAGAGCCTTGACCATTCCCGCGTTCTTTGCCATCCCGCCGGTCAGGGTTATTTCAGCGCCGGGAATCCAGACCTGCCTGAGCAGCGATGCCACCCGTTCCGCCATAGCCTCATAGACACCCCTCAGAATATCGGCCGGCTTATCCCCGTGAGTTATATGTTTGAGAATCTCGGTTTAAGCCAGTACGGAGCACATACCCGGTACAGGTTGGGGATTCGTTGAAAAAAGCGCAAGCTGGCCGATCTCCTCAAGCGGAATTTCCAGGCTTACGGCAACCCGCTCCAGGAACCTTCCCACACCGGTGCCGCAACGGTCATTAAGCCGAAACCGATGTACGCGACCGGTGTCATCCAGCCTGATCACAGCCGTTCGAAGCGCGCCGATATCCAGCACATTCCTGACTTCCGGAAACGCATTCGCCGCTCCCGCGGCATGGCAGGTCACAGCCGTAAACTGCATGCCCTGACCGGCGACCAGACGTCTTCCATATCCCGTGGCAACAATTGAACTAATGTTATCCCTGTCCAGATGTGCGGCAAGAAGCGCTTCCCTGAGAGCTTCATCCGCCGATATAAGCGGCTTGCCGCCTGTCATGTGAAGCCCCCTGCCTATGACAGCGGCGTTTTCATCAAGGATGACAGCCTTGGTCGATCTGCTTCCGACATCTATTCCACAGGTATACATCTTGTTCATCCGTTCATTTCTTCTTCGAAGGCTTGTCCAGGCCGATCAGCGCCGCGCCAAGCGCTCCGATAAACACTCCGTCTATACCGCTGTTCACCTTCCGGTCGAGAACCGTCTCCAGTGCTTTCACCACACCGCGTATATGACTTACCCCGCCGGAAACGGTTATCTCATCCTCAAGACCGACCCGCCTGAGCAGGCTGGCTCCACGCCTGGCAATTGAAAATAAAACCCCTCCGAGTATGTCCTCAACCGTTTCCCCGCCTTCGAGATAATCGAGTATCTCCTGCTCCGCAAAAACCGAACACACATTGGTCACCTGCAGCGGATCGGTTTCCGTGATATCGGCATTCCTAAGCTCATCAATCGACAACCCCAGTATATCCGTAAGCGATTCGAGAAATCGTCCGCTGCCTGCCGCGCACTTGTCATTCATCGCGAAATCCACGACATGCCCTTCAGAATCAATCCTGATCGCGGTCATGTCCTGTCCGCCCGCATCAAGAACCGTGCGCGTTCCGGGATAGCGGTAAACCGCTCCACGGGCATGGCACGATGTTTCGGTCATGCTTTTATTGCTGAACGGGATTGTGAATCGCCCGAAGCCGGTTCCGATAACGATTGACAGATCATATTCCTCGCAGCCCGCTTCCTTGAGAGCGGCCTTGAGGGCATGACGGGCGGCGCGTGGAATGTTCGGACCCGAATGCACAAGTCCACGACCCTGCACTATGCGGTTCCCGTCCATTACGACGCATTTCGTCTGTACGCTTCCGACATCAATTCCGCAGGATAGCATTGGTTAAGATTTTCCGTCCTCCCCGGCGCTTTCCTTTCTCCAGCTTAATGCCCCGAAGAAAGTATTCACCCTGTTTAAAATCTGCGCGGTCGAGAAAAATCGCGGATCGGCGATATCACTGTCGAGGAACAATGCGGGAATTCCCGCCTCCCTCGCGAAATATCCGCGCAGGTCAAGCTGGCCTATCGACATCGGACGGCAGCTCCTTACCGAATGCACCACGATTCCATCGATCTCGTATTCCCTCGCGGTTTTTTCGAGGAACCTGAGCTTCCTGCCATGATTCCAGTTGTAGAAACTCTGCGATGCCAGCTCGGCGAGGAAATCCATCGGTCTGCCGGGATCCGATCTCAGATCCTCGCACGCACAAACCACCCGGACATATGAATTCGCTACCGCCACGGCGCCCCATTTCATGAACATGCTCCTGAACTCGCTGAACCTCGGCCACGGCGGAGCACCATCGAAAAGAATGCGATATTCCTCGTTTCCGGCGGGACTGTAACGCATCGAAACGCGTTCATCCATCTCGGCAACCGCCTGCCGGTAATACTCGACAGCCTCCCGCGTGCCGCGCCAGATCGTCATGGGGGCCATATAGGATGTGCCGTCGAAGTAGCTGTCCAGCGGAGACGGCCGCATTTTTCCGTATTCCAGAAGCTTCTTCCAGAGATCGACTGTCTCACCGGTCAGTTCCAGGATATTTTTTAATTTGTCCTCATCGAATTTGTTACCGGATATCTCCTCGCAGACCGGGATAAGGTCCTCAATCTGTCCGCGGACATATGTGTGGTCGAAATCCGTCCGGCCTGCCTCCCTGATAAACGGGACATCGAGAATCCTGAGGGGGCATCCGAACTCCCTCGACAGCGCCTCAGCCCATTTAATATATGTCGAGCAGCCGCTGTTCACGGCGACAAGCAAATCGGGCGGCGGGATTTTACCGAACGGAGCCTGCCCCTTTAACGGTCCGGCCATAAGTCCAAGATCGCTTTTTACATAGCTGCAGATATCAGCCGAGTACCCGAGGTCCTCACCATGACGGATCATCTCGACCGCCGCATTTCGTCTCGAACAGTGGACCGCGTTGATCTCAGGATAAACGATTCGGAAATCGAAGGCGCGGAAAAGCTCGGCGATACCGCCGGATGTAAACATATAAACGACCTTGCGGTCGCGATTCTCATCGGACTCAAGTTCCCTGAAATACCGCTCGACCAGCTTCCTTGAAGCCAACCGTGCTCTGTCTTCCCGTTTTAACGCAGACATTCTTCTGTCACTGCTTCTTTCATTTCGTTCCCGCGGACGGTAACCGCTCGCGAGCCTCCAGCAATGCCTCCACGTGTACCCTCAACGATTCAAATACCCTCTGGTCCTCCTCATATTCAAACTTCAGGTAGGGAAAACCGCGCTCCTCGCAAATCCTGATAATGCATGCGCTGTCGTGATGGGCGGACTGGCAGAATTTCGCGCAGGAATAAATAACGCCATCCGCATGATATACATCCATCATATCCAATAAAAAATTGCAGGATTCAATTTCCGGATGGTACACAACCGAACTGTGCACCGTCTCTTTCAGGTATTGATCGACCAGTATCTCAATCGGGTTCCCGGATGTCGGAAGCGGCTTTCTCCACCATCTCTGTCCAAGGAGCATGTCATCCGCGACAATTGCAATTCCCCGTTTCTCTATCGTCTCAAGCATGGCAACCGGCGGACGCTCACAGAACGCTCCGATCATAACCATGCGGAGCTTCGGCGAATATTTTTCACCTGTAACATCAAGAGCGCCAAGAGCCTCCTCGAGGATTTTTATATGTTCTTCAGAAGGTATGGTCATCCCGGACAGCCGGAGAATATACAGTTCGCTTGCCCTGAGACATCCGGGATGTTCGGAGCGGACGCGGTCGAGTTCCCCAAGCAGTTCCGCGCGCCTGTTATAAACGGCGAACGAATCGAGAAGCGCCTGTGATGTTATCTCCGCCCCCGCGATCTCCTCGAGTATTGCCTTCACCCGGTTCAATTCCTCGATTAAATAGGTCCGGGCGTGGGGGGTATCGAGATTCTGGGGAAAGTGGATATATACAGCGGGTACCTCGCTGCTGCTCCTTCGCCAGACACCGCTTAAGCCTCTTGAAATTTCGCAGATGGATGGAAATATCATCCCGTCCAGTTG
>CBDUUJ010000043.1:0-11833 GCA_965370205.1 uncultured bacterium | reverse complement strand
GTTTCTTCAATAGTCTCATGACGAAGTCTGCTTATTGGTCTTTGAAAATTCCCTACCAGAAAGTTGACGATCCCATGCCGCCGTCTTTTCCCAGATGTTTGGCAAGTTCGATCACTTCATGCTCCGATATGCCGAGCTGGCACATTTTTTCATGGATGGAATTGACCAGTTTTTCGACCCGTCGCATGGCGGCCTGCTGTTCTCTCAGCGTTTTAACCTCGTAGAGAACGCGTTTAATAAGATCATCGGTGATTTCAATGCCCGCGGCATTCAGTTCATCCTCGTGGAATCTCAGAACGTGCTCCACAATAGCGCTTCCTGAATGCTTTCCGAATACAAATCTGCGCTTACCGCCGAAATCGCCGGGATTGATTGCCTGGTACATGCGGGGGTCGATGACGATCCCCGCGGTGTGGATGCCGGATTCGTGCGCGTAGACATTGGTTCCGACAATCGGCTCATGAGGCTGCATCGGAATCCCGGAGAGCCTGCACGCGAGCCATGTTGCCTCGTTGATGAGATCGTATCGCACTCCCGGAATGGTGACATCGTAAAGCATTTTCAATGCTGCAAGCAGGGAATGCATGGGAGTATTGCCTGCGCGTTCGCCTATCCCGCCGAGCGTGACTGTCGGAATTGTGGCGCCGAGGCTCATCGCGGTGATGGTGTTGATTGTCGCGAGATCGAAATCGTTGTGGAAATGAACCACAAGATCGGTATCGGGAAATGCCTCTATCAGTCTGCTTGTGTAGTGACGCACCGCTGCGGGTGTGAAAACCCCGACTGTATCCGGAAACGCCTGCCTTGTCGCGCCGGCGTTCATTGCTTCGTGGCCAAGTTCTATTATGTAATCTATGTCCGCTCGACTGCCATCCTCCGCGTTGCCCGCCTCGATGCTTGTGAATCCCTTTTCCTTCGCGTAATGAATCGCGTTCGATAAAAGCCGCTTGTTGGCGTCGCGATACCACTGTACCGGCAGATCAAGCCATTCCTTTGTGTCCTTTCCTTCGCGCCTGAGAAGCATCTTGCCCAATTTGTATTTGACGTGAAGATCGCTCCCAGCGGTGAAGATGAAAATTGTCAACTCGTCGGGATTAACACCCGTTTCTCCAAGAACTCTTAGCGTTGTGTCGATATCGGACGGCAGCGCGCGGCACATCACGAGGAGTTCGAGGTCGCTGCGAAGCTGACCGGACCTTCTGCCATCGACGATCAGCTTGAGTGTCTCCCATTCGGTAGGCCCCACGGCTGGGAAACCGAGGTCGATGATATGCACGCCGAGCCGTGAGAGCATCTCGGCAAGCTCGAATTTCTGCGATGGAGTGAACGCGACCCCCGGTGCCTGTTCCCCGTCGCGGAGAGTTGTGTCGTAAATGCGTATGCGCTCCGGTGGCGGGAAGTTAAGATCCCGGGTCCAGCGGGTACCTGGAATGGCAAGTTCCTCGTATGGCTCTCGAAGTTCCATATTGTTTCGGGGTCGAATGGTTAACCTCTAATATTATATCAAACAGCCACCGTTTCGTTGCCTTTATGGTAATTTCTTTGGAAGAATGAAGAGCTGGTGCCGGTGAATATACGAAAAATTATCCATTTCTGCCCACCCAAAATTATTACAGAAAAATTATCATTTTTACCCGCGATGGGTGGCGCCTGCAAGCGTTCTGGAAGCTGTTTATCACTCGACGTAGAACGTTAAAACAACACTCTGTAAAAACGTCTGGGAAATGCGATAAGCTTGTAGGTGTATCAACGAAATAGGAATTTATTCGATACCGCTTATCAGGTCGTCCATGATCTTCTCAAGCGGTTTCATCGCTTCGAATTCCCTGGGATGGCCAAGAACCGGACGCAGCGGGTCGTCGAATAACGGAAGGATCTCATTGTCATTCCTGATCCTCATTGATTGAATATCTGCGCGTTTTTCCATCAGCCTCGGCCAGTTCCTGAGGCACCATTCCAGAGCGAGCAGACCTGCCGCACCGCGTTTTTCGACAGGCAGCCATCCATCCGGAAGGCTTCCCCTGCGAGCATTTTTCATTCCGGTTTTCAACGATTCCTTAACCCCGTCGACCAGTCCTCTTAAAAAACCACCTGATTCATCTTCATTGCCGCTTCCCCAGGCTTTTTCATCGCCGAGAATGACCTCGTGCCAGAATTCATCGGGGAAAATATCGGGTTCCTCAAGCCCGCTTAAAATCGATGCCCGGACACTCACAAGCGCCATCGCGACCGGCAGGATTTTCAGAAGGGTTTCATCGGAGTAGTTTTTTATTATCGTCTGAAGCGCGTTACGTTCCTGGAGGAACCACTTTGTCTGTGGCGGCATCAGTTTCCCGGTCGCGCCGGCGTTGTGATGGATAACCGCTCCGGGGGTCCAGGCGATCTTTTTCCCTGTCAGCATCAAACGCCAGCCGAAATCGACATCCTCGTAGTACGCGAAATAATCGTCATCGAATCCTCCGACACTTTCGAATACTTCGGCATCGACAGCGAAATTGCCCCCGCACGCAAAAGGCATTGTAGTCTTTGCGCCGAATTCATCAGACAGCTTGTCAACAGGATCGCCGTGGCCGACCTGGAATCCCCATCCGAGGAGGTTAAACGATCCACCGTTGAAATCGATTTTTTTACCGTCTCTTGAGAGTATCCGACCGCCGGATGCAGATGTGTCGCTGTCTGAAATAGGTTTGACAAGCTCATTCATCCAGCCTGTCCGGACGATCATGTCGTCGTTGAGAAAAACCAGGATTCCACCTGATGCTTCGCGTGCGCCGAGATTGCATGCGGTGGCGTAACCGAGATTCCTGCCCGCCTCGACCGGTCTTGCGTTTGGGTGATGGGATTTCAGATCGAGGTCCGGGGGGATCGGAGCGTTGAAGACAACGATAACTTCATGGGGCGGCGAATCGGGATCACCCGCGATCGATTCAAGGCAGGAGAGTAGATCGTCACCGATCCGGAGTGTGGGAATGATGACTGAGACTTCGTATTCGGATGCCATGACCCATAGTTTACGTCATTTCAGAAAAAAATCACCCCCAGGCCGATTGACCTTGCTTCGTTTGGTTATACTGGTTATTAATCATTTTTGCCCACTGGGATTAGCGGGTGCCGGTGACAAGCGAAGTTTGGCTTCCAGCCGAACAAGCTTGTCGCCGTGGTAACTGTGGGCAGAAATGATTAATTTTTTCGTATAATCTGCTTGAGGTCAACATCATGCCGGAGTTTCATGTTAGCGCACCTTGATTTTCGGGGGTTGGGGCGATATATTTACATGTTGCACAAACCCGTGGGGCTGTAGCTCAGTTGGGAGAGCGCTTGAATGGCATTCAAGAGGTCAGGGGTTCGATTCCCCTCAGCTCCACCAGCCTTCGCCAATCGGAATTTACCGAAATTCCCATCGGCGAAGGTTTTTTTATCTCCTACCGAGTGATCGTTTTACTTCAATCCGACAATATTTCTCAGCGACGTTTCCGCTTCCTCGGGGTTCGGGCAGCTTATGAGGTAGTTTTTTTCGGTCGTCTCGATCGACAGCGCCCGGTTCGTCTGGGTCGCGGTGTAGGCCATCCAGCCCTTCCATTTACCCGTGCCGCCCTTGATTCCCCAGCCGCCGAAATCCTTCATCGGGTTGTATTCGACCGCGCGGATGTCGGTTATTTTGCCGATATCCAGCATGAAGCTGATTAGTTTCGTCGGGCCGAACCGGATTTCCATGCTGTCACTCCATGCCCTGAGGCGGACAACCGGGGAGATGAGCAGCATCATAACTCCAAAGATCACGAAAAATGCTCTCATGCCCCAAACTAACAGCAGACTCGCGTCGTCCGGCCAGGGCATGAAGACCGCCATCGCGAAGAACATGATCCCGGTGACGAGGATCAGGATTTTGAAGCTGGGACTTTCATCCTTGAATTCGTAGAGAGGTTCCACTTTTTTTCTCCCGGTTTCCCGACATGATAATATCGGATTTTGTTGCATTATATGGAAATGCACCAATTTGAGCTTGGTCGAATGGATAGTATAATGGATGTATTATCCGTAGGAGAGAGCGTTTTGGCTGTAATGGAATTAAATATTCAGCAGATTCTTGAGAAGGTCAAGGAGTTACCGACACTCCCCGATGTCGTATTCAAGGTCAACGAGGTTGTCAACGATCCGTCCACCTCGTCTGCCGACCTTGAAAATGTCATCTCGCGCGACCAGGCGATCGCCACGAAAGTGCTCCGCCTGGTCAACTCGGCGTTTTATGGGCTTCCCGGACGTGTCGACACTCTGTCCCGCGCAATTCCGCTGCTTGGTTTCTCCACTGTACGGAACCTCGTCATGAGCGTGTCCATTTTCGACGTTGACTCGATTTCCGATTTCGACATGAAGCAGTTCTGGCGACACTCGTTCGCGACTAGCACTGTCGGACTGGCTATAGCTAAGGCGGATGGCCTTCCCGACGCTGAGACACAGTCGCGTGCGGGTCTCATCCATGACATCGGAAAAGTATTCCTGTTCCAGCATTTCTCCGACCAATACCAGCCGGTGCTGGACCTCATGAAGTCAAGGGATATACCATTCATCCAGGCTGAGAGGACGCTCTATTCCATCGATCACGCGAAGGTCGGCGCCGCTATTGCCGAGAAATGGAGCTTTCCGCCCAACCTGACCGCAGCGATCGCGCATCATCACAATCCTGAGCCGGCGGGCGACCTCGCCGATTTCGTTGCGGTCACAGCCACAGCTAATGTCCTGTGCCAGCCGAGAGATGAGGGATTCCTTGTCGATGCAGGCTACGATGAAGCACGGGAAGCGTGCGAGGGCTTCCATCCGCTTACTGAAAAAACCTGCAATGCCGTTGTGAGAGAGCTTGAGAAGCAGATGCAGTTCTTCGAGAATTTTATCGACCGAATGGAAGTCTTCCGTCGCCCCAGCCCGCTCCTGGAGGAGACACAGCGCAAGAAAGGCGACACGGGTATCTGGAAACTCCCCGGCGAGTGAGGGAGCGGATAATGACTATTAAAATCCCGATAGATAACGAAAAAATCGAGGAGTTCTGTCATAAATGGAAGATCGTTGAGCTGTCGTTCTTCGGCTCGGTAATTCGTGATGATTTCAGCCCGGAAAGCGATATCGACATTCTTGTCAGTTTCTCACCCGACGCGGATTGGAGCCTGCTGGATCTTGTCGCGATGCAATACGAGCTTGAGGAAATATTTGAACGTGATGTAGATATTGTCCAAAGAAAAACGATTGAACGCAGTCATAACTGGATTCGTCGAAAGGCGATTCTTGAAAATCTGGAGCCTTTCTATGTGGCGGGATGAAGCGACGATTCTGGATATACTCAAAGCAGCCAGGCGTATTATTAAATTCAAGGATAAGCTTGATGAAAATGCCTTTCTAAAGGATGTAAAAACTCAATCTTCTGTTGTGCTTCAACTGCTGGTTATCGGCGAAGCTGTGAAAAGGCTTTCCAAAGAATTTCGGGACTCACATAACGAAATTCCATGGAAGAAAATCAGCGGTATGCGGGACAGGCTTATTCATTTGTATGATGAAATTGACATCGAAGAAGTTTGGAAAACTGCAAATCATGATATCCCTCAATTAATCGAATATATGGAGCAGATAGCGCCTGAAGATAATGGTGATCCGGAATGACACTTCATATTTCAGTTGACAGCGAACAAATTACCGAATTCTGCAAGCGTCATCACATCCGCAAACTTTCATTCTTCGGTTCAGTACTCCATGACAGCTTCGACCCGGAAAGCGATATTGATGTTCTTGTGGAGTTTGACCCGGATCACATCCCCGGCTTTATTCGTCTGTATGAGATTGAACAGGAACTGTCAAGAATCCTGGGCGGGCGTAAAATCGATCTCGTAACACCGAAATTTCTTCATAGACGCATTCGTGAAAGAGTTCTAAACGAGGCAGAGGTGCAATATGCAGAAGGATGATATGGGTATGTCGGTGTAGAATAAACGATCAACAGCATGCTCATTAATTTTCAGCTCTCATTTCAAACATCCGCTCCGCAGCGTACTCGCCTTGTCTCATGGCATCGACATAGGGTCCGCCGTACTGCTGTTCCTCTTTGCCGTTGCCGACCACTTCCGCCACGTCGCCCGCCGCGAAAATATTCGGAAATCCGGTTCTGAGTTCCGCGTCGACAATCACGCCTCTTCCTGTTTCTATTCCGCTGCCCTCAAGAAACCCGATGTTCGGTCTCGCGCCTGTGGTGACAATCGCAAGACCGGTTTCGATTGAACGACCGCTTTTCGTCACGACTTTTTCCAGCGAGCCGTCACCGGTAAAATGTGAAACCTCGTCCCGGAGGATGATATTAACACCCTGCTCCACCATCCTGTCGTATCTGCCGACCGCATGTTCGGAGTCCAGCACGGGTGATCCTAATTTATCACTACCGCCGCGCACGAGCAGCGTCACTTCCTTACCGCGCTTGCGCAGTGCCTCGGACACCTCAACTCCCAGAATGCCGCCGCCGACCACGACGATGTTCTCCACGTCCGTCATTCTCCGCAGGATGTTGTCTGCATCTTCGAGCGTGCGAAGTGTCACCACGCCGTCGAGGTCCACGCCGCGCCACGGTGGCATGTTCGCGGATGCGCCCGCCGCGATCAGGAGCGCGCGGTATGGGATCACCGTCCCGTCTTTCAGAATGACATGGTTCTCCCCCGGCTCGACTCTTATAACTTTCCCGAATACCAGCGACACCGCTTCCCTCGAATAAAAATCGGGATTTGCGAACATGCCGTCCTTCTCCACTTCACCTGAAAGGTACCTGAGCGACACCTTCGGACGCGGATAAAAAGGACAGCGCTCATCGGTGACCATTACGATCGAGCTGTCGCCGTCTTTCTTTCTCAGCGTCTCCGCCGCCGTGCGACCCGCGACACCGTTGCCGATAATCAGATAGTCAGACATTGTATTATTATCATTGTATTGCTGATTTCCCGAATTTCAAATTCGGACTTACCCTAACATATTTTTATCGGCGGTACTTTCCAGATAGAACCGGTTTTTCGATCCTGGTAAATGGATCGCAGAGCTACGCCCCGGAGATTGTAGATATCGGTATAGTAAAAAATAAAAAAAAGCTGATTTTTTGCTTTACAAAATATCGGGAATATGCTAAACAATAATTTATCAAATTTAATTTAAGGAGATTTCATTATGGCAAAGCCAGTATCCTCACGCGAAGGAATCAGATTCCTGGGAAACACGAATAAGAAGGAGGTTCACGATCTCAACAACGAAACCACCCAGTGCCAGATTGACGAGATTATTCGAGCTGGGCATGCAGTCAAGTTCGAACCAGATACTCTCGCGCAGGCCCACAAGGAAGGTTACGACAACGGTGCTTATTGCATTGGTGGATCCAAGAGGTAAATTTTTGTTTCAATGATTTGAGGGATTGATTTACTCAATCGGCCAGCCGTTGCTGGTTTCAATCACATCATCTATTTCCGACATTATCCGGATCGTTTCGCTGAGGGCTGAGACTATTCCCTGGTAATGTTTGATGTCGGCATATTCCAGCTTGCGACCTTTACGATCCTTCAACCATTTCTGGCAGACCTGATATCCCCCCACATGGAATTCCCAAACCTCTTTCGGCACGCCCTCGAAATACTGCGTCTTGTTGATCCAGACCCGTCCCTTCTTTGCTCCCTGACCCGGTTCGGTGTACCGTACTTTTTCCACCACATCGTCGCCGCTGATGGGATAACCCGTGAATGAAGGGCCGCGCGTTTCCATCAGGTGTAGTTCGACAAGCTCACTACCTGCGGCGCATAGTTCGCGGAACAGTTTCTTACTTGATGTCAGCGGAAGCCTTGGGAAATCGATTTTAAGAAATTCGGCGTAGCGAGTGCGGTAGGTCGGCGAATGGAACACGGCGTACATGTAGTTGAAAATATCTTCCGGCCCGAATGTCTTTTTGAGATCGCCCGAACCGTCGGGGATGAATTCCAGTTTCAGCCGTTTGGAGAAATCGGCAATGAACTTCTCTGACAGGTTTGGCCGACGACCCCCCGCCGCGTCTGATGGCGTCGCGTCGTCGAAAAGTCCGGATTTCGACGCAGAGGGATATAGGTAGAGGGGGGCTAAACTCATTATTCCTTTGTTGCTGTAGAATGCGCGGTTGTCAACAGGATGTCGAGTTACTCCGAAGTGGCTGTAGTCATCATGCAGCGCAACTTGCCTCATGAAAATAAGCCCCATATTCTCCCCTGCCAGCATATGGTGCATAATGTCATGAACAGGCCATCTTACCAAGCTTGCATGATAGAACAATGATTGAATATCAAATGGTCTTCGTAAGCAATCCTTGATATTTACCCTCAAATCCTCCATTAATTGCAGTTCCTCATAAGATTTTTCTAATGTCCGCTCCCTTGTATCTTTTAATCCGTACTTTACTCGTCCTTCTTCGAGTGGATTACTCACGAAATCCTTTACTCTCAGTAAAACTTCATCGCGAGTAAAACCAAAGACAAAACGATCGCGAGCAGTTATCAAACCAGTGTTATATATTATTATCGCTTCGGTTATCTTCCACCCGATTTCATATTCCGCGAGTAATCTAGTGTCCTGCGGGATGAAAAGGTAGAAAGGCGATTGAGGTTCAAGCGGTTCCCATTCAGTGGTGGAGACATCGGTTTCAAAAAGATGATGATATTTATTGTTTCTTACTCCCCAGAGATGGGCATGTCGGACAGATGCAGCTTTTTTCTTTGCATCTTTACGCTTGACGAAAATTCCGATCGCTACTCCCTGCTGGATGTCGAAAACGTTTTCATCCTTCGAGCCGTCCGGGCATTTTTCTTTTTTCTTGGAGTTGCCGTGGAGATCGAGGATGTAGATATCATCGAACGTCTCCATCAGCGACTGCCGCATACCTCGAAATGTCGGATTGTCGATGTAGCCGTGATTTGTGATGAACGCGAGGATGCCGTAACCTGTATTCTCGATTCTCCATTGCGCGAAGCGGATGAATTTCACGTAATCGTCATTGAGCCATTTGGGATTCCGCTCTCTTAACTTGTGCCCGTCTACTTCAAAATAATTCTCAGTTGAATCTCCCGTTCGCGTATCCTTTCCTCTCAGAAGTTTTTTAATCCATTTTCCCGTATTAGCGGAATGCCCTGAATACGGCGGATTTCCAAGGACAACTAAAATGGGCATATCAAGTTTAACTTTCACCGCAGCATTCGCTTCTTCGATTAACCATCTAGCGAAAAGCTGACCTGTGTCAATTTCATGAGCTTCTTCGAGAGTATTTGTAAGGTATATACCAAGACGTTCATCAGCCCTGAAATTGTATCGCATTTCCTTAAGCTGGATGCCGAGCTTCATGTGCGCCATTGTGTACGGAGCCATGAGGAGTTCGAATCCGAAAATTCTCGGCAGCAGATGTTCCGACACATAACCCGACCAGGTTCCCTTCTGCCCCATCCCGACAATGTGATCGTGAATATGATCGATAACGCCATGCAGGAAAGTGCCCGTGCCAACCGCAGGATCGAGAATTAAGACCTTATGCCATTCATCGAATCTATTTTTATCTTTATCTTTTTCTCTCTCAACGTAGACGGTCTTGGGGACTGTAACTTTCGAGCTATCCGCAAGTCCATCCTTAAGCCCGAAATCATTTTTCGGGATGTGATCGACACTTCTGACAATGTATGAGACGACCGGTTCCGGCGTGTAGTAAACGCCGCGAGCCTCGCGCATTTTCGGATCGTACGCGGCAAGGAAGGTCTCATAGAAATGGAGAATCGGGTCCTCCTTGCGTGTACGCTTTCCGAAATCCTCCAGAATCGCGCCGATATCAGCGTGGTTGAGAAGTTCGGCGAGATCGTCAACTGCCCATGTAATGCGCTCGTCGAGTTCGGGCCCGGCAAGCTCCGTAAATATTTTCCTCAGAAACGGATTGGTTTTCGGGAGATCGTACGCGGCGTGTATCCGGGAGAATGTCTTTCCGGTGAAATTACATCGCGCGGCGAAAAGCCCGTAGCAGATCGTCTGCGCGTACATATCGGCAAATTGATCGCTCGTCAGGTTGTGGAGAAGGACTTTTTTAAATCCCTCAAGGATGTCTTCAAGCTTTCCGCCGTTACCTGTTTCCGTTAATGCCTTTTCGATGCTGTCCCTGATTATCTTTGCGATTCCCGCCATTCGTCCGGCGAGTTCCTTTGGCGTGGAAACCGTGGGAGCCTGGACTTTCAGGAATTCACTCAGCATATATTGAAAAAGCTCGATGCCCGCTTCGTCGCGTTTTAATTTATCGCCGGAGCCGACTATGGCGAGCCTGGCAGTTTCCATTCGACGCTTACCCTCAACATACCAGCGGAATTCGAGATAGTCGGTGAGAATCAGGTTACCGAGTCCGTCGAGATAACGCCTGAACTGCTCGCTCTTTTCGATCCTGTTGAGAGATTTACCGATATCCTTGCACTCGATATATCCAAGCGGTACTTGTCCACGGGACACGATCAAATCCGGAGCACCGCATTTGACACGTTTCGGCTCGTTTGTCGCGGTGATACCGTCAGCGGATGATTCGATCAGCGATTCCAGAGCGGAGCGGTAGGTGTGCTCGGTGGCGTCGCCCCGCTTGAGGGTCTGCTCGATCTTTTTCAGGTAGTTGGAGATATTTTTCGCCATTGCACTAAGGGGTATTATACAATGACTATGGATATCCTGCTCGACTGTCTTGTACCATTGTCGCGCTCAATGTAAAATGCTGTCATTCCCCTTTTTGAGTGAGCGACCATGACCGAAGCGATTCCGAAAAAAGCGAAGAAATTATATGACGAGGCGGTGAGGATTCTCACGGAGGACATGGCTCAGCGGCGTGCCCTTCGCGGAACCGACATCGTAATCGAAAATCTTCTGGAGGCGATAGAGGAGCACGAGCCGTACTTCGAGGCGTGGAGGCTTCTCGGTGAGATATATCTCGGAACCGAGCAGCCCCTGAAGGGCTACCTCGCCTTGCAGCGTGCGTACCGGCTCGTTGAGGGCGATACCAGTGTCGCAATACTTCTCGGAGAGGCGGCGCTCATTATGAACAGACCCGCTCTCGCCCTGGAGTATCTTGAGGTCGCTCATAAGGCTGAGAGAATCCCGGTGGGCGCCCGGAAGCTGATGGCGCTCGCGCTCGCGAAGAACGAAAAATGGGAGGACGCGTTGAGAGCGTTCGGGGACGCGCTCGCGGAGGACCCGTCCGATGGCGACATGCGCCGCGAATGCGCGTTGATGCTTGGCGAACTGGGTCACGGGAAAGAGGCTGTCAGTGTGCTGGCGGATTATCTCGATCCGTTCCGCGATTTCATCGACAAGCAACCTGTGCTGAGCGAATCCGGCTGGATAATGCAGTCGGGAGCGGTTCTTGACCGTCTCTCTCCCGGCGCGACTAAAATCGCGATGGATAAGGAAATTACCGCCAGGGCTGAGGATTACCGCACGTGGTATGTCATGGGGAATTTGTTTCTCGACGGTGAAAAATTTGAAGCTGCGGTATCTTGCTTCAAGCGTGCCCTGAGAGTTCATCCCGACTATTACGACGCGCTTCACAACATGGGGATCGCTCTCGAGGAGATGGGGAGGAGCGGGGAAGCGCTGCAGATGTACGAGGCGGCGGTCGAGGCCGATCCTGACAGCCCGGAGGCATATCTCTCAATCGCCGAGCTTCTGGAGGACATGGAGCCTGAGGAAATTGACGAGATCGCGCTCAACTATCTGATGTATTACCGCCTCGATCCAGACGCGGAGGATTTTGGAGAATTTGAGGTTGATATCAGGAATCGCCTTATGG
>CBDUUJ010000042.1:0-11905 GCA_965370205.1 uncultured bacterium | reverse complement strand
AATCACGCCCCGGAAAAAATCAATCCAATGATAAATCAGAACCCAACCGGTGGAATTCCGGCGGTGAACCGGGTCATATCCACCAGATGCAATATACTCGCGTCGAATAATGAAATCAGTGGACCCGGATACACCCCGATGAATATCATCAGGAATATCAGCGGCAGAACCGATACCAGCTCACGTCCATCCATATCCGGCAGCCAGTTCCACTTCTCATTCATTGGCCCCATGAACATCTTTTTTATCATTAACAGCATATATCCCGCCGTTATTATTATTCCGATCAATGCTATAGGCGCCAGCACACGGAAGAACACAAGACCGCTCGACGTGGTGTAATCGGTCTGCTGCATTGCCCCGAGCAGGCTCAGGAATTCGCCCCAGAACCCGGCAAGTCCCGGCAGGCCGAGATTCGCCATGCTCGCGATCACCATGATGATTCCATACACCCGCATCTGCGGAAGCAACCCGCCGAACGCGTTCAACTCACGGGTATGCGCTCGATCATAGATGACACCCACGAGAAGGAATAAACTTCCGGAGATTATTCCATGGTTGATAATCTGAAGCTGCGCCGCGGTCATGCCCCATTTATTCAATGCCGCCATGCCGAGGATCGCGAATCCCATATGCCCGATGGACGAATATGCGACCAGTTTTTTCAGATCGGTCTGCGCCATCGCCACCATCGAGCCATATACGATATTTACCACACCCAGCACTCCGAGAGCGGGTGCGAGGACATAGGTCGCCTCCGGGAATGTCGGGATGCACATTCTCAACAATCCATATGTACCCATTTTTAGAAGGACACCGGCAAGAAGCACACTTACCGCGGTCGGCGCCTCGACATGCGCATCGGGAAGCCATGTGTGGAACGGGAAGATCGGCACCTTGATCGCGAAACTCAGGAAAAACGCTCCGAACAACAATAGCTGCCATCGGAACATGGACGCTTTCCCAAGATAGGTCGGCGCAATCTCCTGCAGCATGACGATATCGAAAGTCGTCTGCCCGGTAAGGAAATACAGCGAGATAATTCCGATCAGGAGAAAGACCGATCC
Source organism: uncultured bacterium (assembly GCA_965370205.1). Lineage (GTDB taxonomy): Bacteria > JAJVIF01 > JAJVIF01 > JAPKYR01 > JAPKYR01 > CBDUUJ01. The sequence goes on along the minus strand of CBDUUJ010000042.1, from coordinate 10,838 downwards.
GAACAGCGTGTACAGGAAGAACTTCAGGGCGGCATATTCTCTTCTCGGGCCGCCCCAGATCGCGATCAGGAAATACATCGGGACAAGGACAAGTTCCCAGAACACATAGAACAGCAGGTAATCAAGCGAGCAAAATGTTCCAAGCATCCCGATCTCGAGTATAAGGAACCAACTCATGTATTCCTTGAGCCTTCGTTTTATGTTGAATGAGCTGATCAACGCCAGCGTGCTCAGAAGCGTGGTCAGGATAATAAGCGGGAAACTGATACCGTCCACACCGAGGTGGTACTGGAATTTCGCGATCGTGTACTCCGGCTGACCGACCTCGGTCGCGGGTTTGTCGGTGATATCGATCCATTTCCTCAATTCCTCGAACTGCATATCGGAGGAACCACGGTTGTAGAAAAAATTCTTTATCGGCTTCGGACGAACACTCTCAAGCTCATTATCGACCTTCAGCATGTATTCGCCGTCTCTGGTCTCATAACTCCAGACATCCTCGCCCTCTGCGATGACAGGGTGATAGGTTCCGTCGCCGCGAATTTCCAGAGTGTTGCCAAGCTGGTCGGTGTAGAGCGGATGACCCTGTTCGCTTCGGGCACTCGAGAATCCAAACAGCATTAAACAGGCGAGAATTAATGGAATAACCGTATAGACAAGGGAGTTGAGCCGGATGAAAAATCTGCCGTCCCTGGGGGCGATCATGTTGAAGATAATGCCAATGACAGGAAGAAATACTATAAGAGAGAGGATGTACGATTTTTCGGTGGAACCGGGCGCAAACAGGTAACCCCTCCAGTCGCCAAGCTGGAGACCGCCCTGCCCCATTTTCACGATGCCGATGATAACCAGGGCTGTGACAATCACCCACAGAATCCCGCTTACCATACCCACCGCACCCTGGGCGAGTTCCTTTTTCATGTCGTCCGCCGTAACCGGCATTTCGTACACATTCTCGTCTGCCGGTATTGGCCTTTTTTCGTGTTCGTCCATATCTCTCAAACCACCACTAATTGGTTAAATCCTTCGAATATCCAAACTGAATCTGTTGAAAAAAACTCTGTATCCCACCCTAAAGGGTGGGGTACCGGATTATTTCCGGACTTTAATATGTTTAACCCCGTCTTCTCTACCTGATAAACAGCGTTAGCAGATAGAACAGTACAAAGACAACGACCACCATCATGTAATTCTGCACGTAACCGGACTGAATAGGCTTGATGAAATCGGAGAAAAATCCGACCACCCACGCGCACCCGTTGACAAGCCCGTCCACCACATTGTTGTCCCACCATCCCTGGAACAGCGCGAATTGATAGCCCAGCCATCCGACCGCGTTTACAAGCCCGTCCACAATGTATGTGTCGAACGCTCTCGCAATCTGGCACGTGAACAGCACAGGCTGAATGATGTAATCCTCGTAGAACTCATCGATGAAATATTTATTGTAGACATTCCGGTAAAGCTCGGAATATTTTTCTTTCCATTTTTTCTTCAGTTCGACTCCACGCTCGGTGTTGTTTATCTTCAGTCCGAAATGAACGCCCAGCAGCGCGACAAGCAGGCTGAGAACCATCAATCCGATAGTCAGACCATCCGCATGCGGGAAATGCGCGTGTCCGTGATGGAGGTATTTCGCGATCAGGTTGCCATTCTCGCCGTTCTCACCGAAGAAAGGCGTGCCGAGGAAACCGTAGAGGGTCGCGAATACGGCGAGAATGACCAGCGGAATCCACATGCTTTTCGGAACTTCCCTCGGTTCGGCGGGATGACCCAATTCGTGCTCTTCTTTTTCCAGCGGACCGGGCGGGGTCGGCCACGCATCGTATGCTTTCGTGTCGTCCTCTCCGTGAGCGTGATGCCCGTAATCGGGACTTTGCGGACCTCTGAACTCGTAGTTTTTATTCCGCCCGAGGAACACGTAGCTTATCAGCCTGAACATGTAGAACGCTGTTAGGAACGCTCCCGCTATTCCCATGAAATAAATGACATAGTAAGCCCAGTTGCCGGTATTGAGAGCCTGATGGAATGTGGATCCGAGAATTTCATCCTTAGACCAGAATCCCGCGAACGGAAATATTCCCGCGAGCGCGAGTGTGCCTGCAAGGAAAGTGAAATAGGTGATCGGCATTTTTTTCGACAGGCCGCCCATGTAGCGGATGTCCTGAATATGTCGGCATCCATAGATAACCGCGCCTGAGCCGAGAAACAACAGTGCCTTGAAATATGCGTGGGTCAGCAGATGGAAAACGCCTGCCGTTGCCGATCCGACACCGAGACCGATCATCATGTATCCAAGCTGGCTGATCGTTGAATATGCAAGAATTCGTTTGAAATCGTACTGCACGACACCGATTGTCGCCGCACCGAACGCGGTTATCGCCCCGATCCATGCGACAGTCATCAGCGCGGTCTCGCTCATCTCAAACAGCCAGAAAAATCTCGCGACAAGAAAAACACCCGCTGCGACCATCGTGGCGGCATGGATCAGCGCGCTGACCGGTGTCGGGCCTTCCATCGCGTCGGGAAGCCAAACATGCAGAGGGAACTGCGCCGACTTGCCCACAGCGCCCATGAAAATAAGCAGCGCGGCGGCGGTCGGGAGCCATCCCAGATTCACAGCGTTCCAGTCGTACGCCTCGACAACATGACGGACATCCTCAATGTTGAAGCTGACGGGATTTTTCGTGTAGGTGTACATCAAAGCGAGTAGGAAAATCCCCAGCATCAGCCCGACATCGCCGATCCTCGTCGTGATGAACGCCTTGATTTGCGCTGCGTTCGCGGACGGTTTGAATGTAAAGAACCCGATCAGGAGATATGAGCAGAGACCCATAACCTCCCATCCGATCAGGAAAGTGATGATATTATCCGACAGGACAATGCCCAGCATTCCGACCGCGAACAGTGAATGCTGCGCGAAATACCGTCCGATATGCTTCCGACCGTAATCGTCGTCCCACATGTAGCCGATAGAGAACCACTGGATGCACATCGCGACAACCGCAACCATCCAGACCGCGAAAACACTGAACCCATCGAGACTGACACCGATGTTCAGGCTCCAGTCGCCGAACGCGAACCAATCGTAACTAAAAGCCTGCCGCCATAAATCGTCCTCGTCAGGTCCTCCCGGATACACTCCAAGTCGAACTGTTTTCAACCAGAGTGAAGTAGCGATAATGGAGGCAATCGCCATCGCGCCGACCGATATATACGATGCATATTTCTGGATCCAGCTGCGCGAGTTATTCATGAACGGCGGGATAAATACAATAATTGCCGGAACAATGAAAATCGACCAGAACAGGATTTTGCTGAGATTGAAATCCCTGAGCAGCCCCAGACGACCAATCGCGAGCAGACCGATAACAATTGCGGCACCGATGATTATGCCGGTGTAGGAGGTCCACGACGGTCCGAGAGCCTTGATCTGCTCATCGGACAGTTTGGATTCCTTCTCCGGTCTCTCGACATTCCTGTTAACCGTGAGCTTCAGCGTGATGAAGACAAAGCTCAGGAACGGGATGATCACGATCCAGTGCGCAAGTGTTTCCGGGTATTTCAGGAGAGCTTCAAGCATTATTTATTTTGCACGGGGACAGGCACCAAATTTTGCCGCATGCACTCGATAAAAAACCGGAAGATTCAGCACGGCAAAATTTTGTGCCAGTCCCCTTATCTGCGGATGATTCAGTCCAGCAAAATTTTGTGCCAGTCCCCTCAACTGCAGGTGATTCAGACCGGCAAAATTTTGTGCCAGTCCCCTTATCTGCGGATGATTCAGACCGGCAAAATTTTGTGCCAGTCCCCGATTTTTCAGTCTCCGATTTTTCCGGTTAATCATTACCATTTAAGAATATTGATATCGTCCATGTTTATCGACTTGTAATGCCTGTACGCCGCGATCGCGAGAGCAAGTCCGACAGCGGCCTCGGCGGCGGCGATTGTTATCACAAAGATCGCGAAAATCTGACCGACCGGACTTTCGATATCCTGCGCCCGGCTGAATGACTGAAGCGTGTAGGTGACTCCGTGCCTCTGGCAGAATGCAACAAGGATGATATTGCATCCGTTGAACATAAGCTCAAGCGACATCAGAATCGCGATCGCGTTCCTTCTCGCAAGGCATCCGTAAATACCGATGCAGAACAGGAGCGTCGCAAGGAGCACGTACAAATGAATCGGAACCGGAACCTCAGGATAGGTCATTCCGTATCCTCCGTTTCTTCCTTTTCTTCAGTGACCTTTTCATCTTCCGAAGCGGATATTTCAGCGGCAGAAACCGTTTCCGATCCCTTCACCGCGGTTTCTTCTTCGTTGTCGTCTTTCTCCGACCTTGCAAGTATCAGTGAGCCGATCATTGCGACCATGAGAATTATGCTGGCGATCCAGAACGCGAGCGTGTAGGTCGACATCAGGCTCCTGCCGATAAGCTGCACGTTGGATTCCGCAGGAAATTCGTTTCTCTCGGGAGTGAGCCACCATCGCATCGGTCCGACAAATTGTCCTTCCCGATCGTAAAGCAGGATCGCGACCATCACGATTGCCATCATGACCGCGACCGCGAGCGCGGCCACGCTCTGGCGGTTCTGCGTGACGATCTTCTTCCCGGTGATGCTTTCGGAGAGCATTATCGCGAAAATGATAAGCGTGACTATACCGCCCGCGTAGACAAGTACCTGTACGGCTGCCAGAAATTCGGCGTTCTGGAGTATGAAAATCCCGCCGACCGCGACAAAGCAGAGCGCGAGAAGCATCGCGGCATGCACAAGATTCCGCGCGGATACGACTCCAATCGCGCTGACCAGAATCACTGCTGAAAGAACCCAGAAGATAAGCTGCGGCTGTCCGGGTCCGAGCAACCAGTTAATGTAATCGAAAGGAGTATGTATCGCGTCAGCCGTCATATTGAATAATAAAAATTACTCACCCTTTTTTTCTTCGGAAGCTTTCGCAGCTTCCCTGGCTTTCTTTTTCGCTTCAGCCTCGCGTTTTTTCGCTTCCTTTACTTCCCGTATCGCCGACCACTCATCGTCGCTTGCGCTGCGCCTGAGACCATCGACTGTCATGTAAAGCCCATCGCGGGAATAGGAAGAATAGTCATAAATCGGGTCGAGCACAATGCAGTCTTCCGGGCAGACCTCTTCGCAAAGCCCGCAGAAAATGCACTTTGCCAGGTCCACATCGAACGTGCCCACGTGACGTTTTTTATTCTCATCCACCTTCGGCGCGATATGAATGCACTCAGCGGGACATATTTTCTCGCACTGCCGGCAGCTTATGCAGAGGTCATCGCCATCGGGAGCGAACAGGAGCGAAATCTTCCCGCGATAACTCGGGTCTATTTCAATCCGCTGCTCCGGGTACTGCACAGTGAATTTCCGTCGGAAAAGGTGCAGGAACGTGATATAAAGCCCGGCACGGATTCCCCAGAGCGGCAGAAACACTTTGGAGAGTTTCCGAAGGAACGATTCAGGTGGTCGCTGGCTTGACATCGTCTTTTTCTATTTCAGTATCCGGCTTCTATTCATCCGGAGCCGAATCTTTTTTCTCCGCCTCGCGTTTTCTGTCCCTGTAAAGCCCGAAGATATCGGTCAGGAACAAAATCGCGAGAATAACAATGATCGGTACAGCGTAATAATTGGTATATACATTGGTGAACAGGGGCTTGATCTGAGTCTCCCATATCCGCCAGTTATTTTCTCTCCAGATAGTGTAATGCCAGTCCGAATAGGTGAACCAGCCGGTCAGGATAACGTTCAGCATCGCGATCGGCAGAAGGACCTTCCACGCGTAATCCATCATCTGGTCGATCCTGAACCTCGGGAATGTCGCCCTGAACCAGATGAAAATACACAGCCAGAACACGCATTTCGCAATAAACCAGATGAAACTCGAGATGAACTCGCCGAGAAACGGGATCTCGAACGGTCCCTTCCATCCACCGAAGAACAGGACAGTCATTATCGCAGCCGCGAGGAACATATTCGCGTACTCGGCAAGGAAGAAAAATCCCCATTTCAGACCTGAGTACTCCGTATGGAATCCCGCGACAAGCTCGCTTTCGGCCTCGGGAAGGTCGAACGGATTACGGTTGACCTCGCTGGTCATGCACACAAGGAAGACATAGAACGCCAGGAACTGCGGGATCACAAACCAAGTGCTTCTCTGGCTCTCGACAAGATCGACAGTCGATAAAGTTCCGCTCATGAGAACCGGTCCCAGTACCGCGAGTGTCATCGGGACCTCGTATGAAAACAGTTGCGCGGCGGACCGGATCGCGCCGTACAGGCTCCACTTGTTGTTGGAACCGAAACCGGCCATGAAAATTCCAAGCACTGCGAGCGAGGTTACCGCCAGAATGTAGATAATCCCGATCCCAAGGTCCTTCCCCATCAGATAAATCGTGTAGTACTGTGAATTTTTCAGGGTCAGTGTGACCGGACTGCCGCCGATAGTCGCATTAACCGAGTCGCCCTGGTTTTTTAAACTCGAAGTCGAACCATCCGGGTTTTCAATTAAATATCCGCCATCCGAGCTGTGTTGCAGGCGGAATGACGCTCCCGCGGATTTCCAGTCGATCACATCGAGGTCGTACTCCGGAGTTGTCGCCTGATCCCCGTCGAATGAAGCCGGGAAGAAATAGAGGTTTGCCTTCCGCTCGTCACGGTCCACAGCGCCATGAATGTAGAATACTTTGCTCCATTCGGGGGTGTAGAGGTCCCTCCATGAAGCACGGCTGCCGCCGACCCTTCCGAACGCCGGTGTCATGCTCGCGGCGCTGAAACTCCGGTTGTTGATCGCGACCGCATCGGCGAACCTCTCGAACAGATTCTCAAGATATATTTTTGGCGGACGGTTTCCGAAGTCGAACCGCTCATCATATGGCAGATCGGGATCAATCTGCGAAAGCATCGTGGAATATTCTTCCTCGACTTTATCAATCATCTCGCCCTGCAGGCCAAGCTCGATTATCCCTTTGTGGCCCCCGACATCGTCGAATTTTATCTCCAGAACGTCGTACTGCCGTCCCGGGGTCTCAAGATCAAGAATTCGATAGTAAATGCCGTACACCGGCGCATCATTCGGATTTTCCGGCTTCCACAGCAACGTCAGGTAATCAAGATTCCGATACCGATCCTCAATCGGATATCCATCCTCGTCCGTCGGGATGAAGAGCGGCTCATGATCGAGTTCACTATCCACCCACCAGGTTTTGTGAAATTCCTCGCTCTCCTCTATTCCAATCGCCGCCTCACGATATCCCGGACCCGGAACGCCCATCTCCTCCGCATCTTCTGCGGGAATCCATTCAACCCACATCTGGAGGAAGGTCGGCGACACAAGGTCCTGCTTAAGCTCCACCGTGCCGGCTCCGAACGGGATCGCGACAAACGCCAGAAGTGTCGGGATGAAAATGAAAATCGGCGCGATCAGATGAAGCCATTTGTCAGCTCCACGCGGAACGATATCTTCCTTCACGAGAAGCTTGATCATATCCGCGAACGGCTGAAGGATTCCCCACGGACCCACGCGGTTCGGTCCGAGCCGCGCCTGGAACCATCCAAGGAGTTTCCGTTCGAGAAGAGTGAGATAGAGGACAACGAGAAGGACAAAAACAAGAAGCGCGACAAATCCCCAGAAGAAAATCCAGAATGTCCACGGCCATAGCGGCTGTCCCGCGACTATCCGGTTATAACGGTTCTGAAGGGATGCCTCGATTATGCTCTGGAAGAAATTATCGACTGAACCGTAGACGACGATTATCCCGACAAGCGCAACAAGAGCGGCAAACAGAATGCCGCCGATAACCAGAAACAGGGCAACAGAACTTGTCTTCTGGCCTTTTGTCGGTACATTTTCGCTGGAGCGGTCCATGCGTATTCCTGAAACAAATGTCCCATCGGGACAATAACCAACCCACACCTCCAAAACCGGAGGTCTACAAGGGCGAAAGGATACTCAGATTGCAGGTTTAAATCAACATAAAGATATAGATTCGCCATAAAAGAAAAAAGAATGCCTCCCGGACATCCTGAATCGGACAATTCAGACCCGCCGGCATCCCTGCAGGTATACAATCATTCTGGGTTTTAACTTACTTAAATGATATCATTCAGTCGAAATATTGAATCCCGCCTTAGCGTGGTGCGTCGAGGTAGACGAAGATGATTACGAACAAGGGGAATGCTGCTCGATACCCGGTTCTTCCGGTCTGTCTGATCCTGCTGTTCATCCTTGTATCCTGTGCCCCGCAAAAAAAAAACCAGCAATATCAACGCGTACAGGATACACCGGGAAGCCGAGAATCTTCTGGAATATATCAATTACGATCAGGCAATCATCAAGTGTAATGAGATCATCGATGCCGACCCCGACTACATACCGGCATACTACACTCGCGCCATAGCTTATGTGGAGATAAAAAATTACCGCGCGGCGATAAGGGATCTCAACAGGGTGATCCGGTCGCAGCGTAGCAACACCGAAGCCTACTCCCGTCGCGCATACGCCTCATCCCACATCGGAGATTACGATCAGGCAATCGAGGATTACACCAGGGTGATCCGGGACATGCCGTACTATTCCAGAGCATACAACGGTCGCGGCTGGGCGTACATAATGAACGATGAACTCGATCTGGCACTTCCCGATTTGAACATGGCTCTCGAACTCGACCCGCAGAACGACGCCGCATGGGACTCCCGCGCGGTCTATTACCTGAAAATGGACGATTATGGACAGGCTTTTGAGGATATCAACCGGGCGATTGAGATCGATCCATATGTCGCGGAGCATTACTACCATCGCGGACAGATCTACATGGCGATGGAGAACTACGCCGGCGCATCCGATGATTTCACCGAAGCTATCAGGCTGAGAACATCCTATACCGACGCGCAGGAGCTTCTCGATGAAGCTGACGCACTGCTGAAAGAGGAACTGGAACAAAACGGCGGTGATGAGTCAGCCGATTCAGAGAGTGGGAATTAATAATAATTTGAAATACGGTCACTCCCACCCACCCTAAAGTGTGGGGTACCGGAAAAATTCATTTGTTTTTCAACAGCCACACTCATCCCTTGCGACATCTCCCTCACGCTAGTACAATCAACCTCACGTTTTCGGTTGATTTTTCGCCATTCAGAATCGAGGAGTTATCCATGTCGGAAATTCGCTATCCCTTCGAGCCGTTTAAGATTAAGACAGTCGAGAGTATCCCGATCACCACGCGGGTAGAGAGAGAGGAAATTCTCCTTGAGGCAAGGGGAAATATTTTCAATGTCCCCGCAAGAGCGATTACGATTGATCTTTTAACCGACTCCGGCACCGGGGCGATGTCGGATAAGCAATGGGGCGCACTTCTTCAGGGCGATGAATCCTACGCAAGCTCAAAGTCATGGGATGTTCTGAACGAAACGGCTCAGGAAATTTTCGGCATGCCCCACATTCTTCCCGCGCATCAGGGTCGAGGCGCGGAGCATCTACTTTTCACTGTGCTTCTGGATCGCGATAAAAAGCCGGTCATCCCCGGAAACGGGCATTTCGACACGACCTCCGGACATATCGCGTGGGCGGGCGGAACCGGAGTCGACTGCATCGGATCATGGGCGGACGATCCCGAATCGGATTATCCGTTCAAGGGCGACATCGACCCCGCCCGATTAAAAGCGGTTATCGAGGATGTTGGTGTGGGGAGGGTTCCGCTCGTTCTTATAACAGTAACAGCGAACACCGCAGCGGGTCAGCCGGTAAGTCTGAAAAGCATCAGGGAAGTCCGCGCGGTCTGCGATGAATTCGGTATTCCGATTTTCTATGATGCGGCGCGATTCGCCGAGAACGCGTATTTCATAAAAATGCGCGAGGAGGGGATGGGAGATAAATCGGTCGCGGAAATCGTGCGGATGATGTTCGACCTCGTCGATGGCGCGGTGATGTCGAGCAAAAAGGACGGGCTTGTAAATATCGGCGGTCTGCTTGTCGTGCGGGATAAGGACCTCTATCGTAAACTTGCCGGCATGGGCACGCTGTTCGAGGGCTTCCCGACATACGGCGGTCTCGCGGGACGGGATATCGCTGCGCTTGAGGTCGGACTTCGGGAGGTTCTGGACGAAAAATATCTTGAATGGCGGATCGGTCAGATTCATTACCTCGGCGCGCGCCTGAGGGAAAATGGAGTTCCGATAATCTGGCCCCCCGGCGGTCACGCGATCTATGTCAACATCTCAAAAGCCATGCCCGACATGCCGCTTTCGGTCTATCCGGGAATCGCATTCCAGAACGCGGTCTATCTCGACAGCGGCGTGCGGGTCTGTGAGATCGGGACAGTTCTCGCGGGCCGCGATCCCGAAACCGGCGAGGACAGGCATCCGAGGTTCGATCTTGTCCGTCTCGCGATCCCCCGGCGGGTCTATACCGAAACGCACATGGATTATGTCGTGGACACAGTCACGCGTGTGTATGAAGACCGCGATAAATTAAAAGGCGTTCGTTTCACCTATGAACCTCCGGTGCTGCGACATTTCACAGCGGAATACGAAGAGATTGAATAAAAAAAGAGGGTGTTGTATTTGTTGCTCCAAACGTCACCAGTCTGGTGAACGATATCTGCGGCTCCAGGGTCGGGTCCCATACATACCAAACCTCTCCTGTAATGCTCTCAGTCTCCTTCGCTCCATCCATCTTCGCTGGTGATAAATCTGGTGCATGATCAGATTTATCGACCAGAGGACGAACATCCCGATAACGAACGCCCTCAGGATCGCGAAGAATACCATTGTCGATACATAAGGCTCGATATCTGACGCATCGGGGCTATAAAAGACGGCCAGGAT
>CBDUUJ010000041.1:0-12025 GCA_965370205.1 uncultured bacterium | reverse complement strand
CATCCTCGCGAAATGGGAGAATTCATCCGCCAGTGTTTTCAGGCGGTCGACCTCTTCGAGGATTGTCTCGCTTGTTTCCTCCAGGGTATTTTCAAATCCCTCCGGATTCAACCTGTAAACGCGGATGAGATTCTGGATGGATAATTTGATCGGCGAGAGCGGGTTCTTGATTTCATGCGCGAGACGTCTGGCAACCTCCCGCCATGCCGACAGTTTTTCCGCCTCGACCAGCCTTCTTGTGTTGGCTTCCAGTTCATCCGCCATTGTGTTGAATGACTTGACCAGGTCTTCGACCTCATCATGCGAGTGGGCCTCGACCCGTCCGCTGATATCTCCGGATGCCATCGCGGTCACGGCGGTCTTCAGATGTTCGATGGGCAGAGTGATCGATTTCGCGATGAGGAACGCAAGGAGAATTGCCACGATTCCGCCGAGGATCGCCTCAACGATAATCGCCTGCAGAAGCGCGCGCCTTCGGGTTATGAGATCCGATTTTGGTATGAGCAGGTGAAGGGTGACGGAATCCTGATGATTTCCCGTCTCGGAAAGCGGGAAGGGCAGCGTGGCGAGCTGATATGTTTCACCGTCGAGGCTGATATTCGTCCTGTCACCGGCAAGTTCCGACAGAAGCTGCGGATCGACAGTGTCGCCGGATTCCTGCCAGCTTGCGATCGGCTCCACATCGGGGTTCCGGGACACAACGACGATTTTCGCGTCTGCAAGGTCGGCGGCACGGGTAATGAAGCCCGTATCAATTTTTTCCGCACCCCAGAGCACACCGTTCAATCGCTCCGTACCGAGAAATCGGTCGGGCAGTTTCACGGGAAGATAAACTTCCGCCATGAATTCGGATCGTATGGAAATTGTCTCGACACCGATGGCACGCACTATACCCTCAGTTAACGCGGTCGAGAGATGTCCGCTGTAGGTGCCGACAGGATTCAGCATGTTGTCGTTGTAGGCGTTCGGATCGTGTCCTGCCGCAAGGAGAATTCCCTCGGGCGAAACGAGCCACAGGTAGTCGAGGTTGGCGATATTTCGGAACTCGCCGAGCCGTGCTATCAGCTCTCCCGGTGGTGCTCCGGTCAGGCGGTTCACGAGGCTGATCCGGAAGTCCTGGTTGTCCGCCATTCCGTCAAGGCTGCTTTCAAGCTCGTTCAGAAGGAGTTCAACCTCGAAACCGATCCCGCTCGCGACTGTGTCCTCACGGGCTTTTACAAGTTCCTCGAAACTCTGTTCGAGTTCCTTCGCGGCGCTTACACCGAGAAAAATCACAAGCCCGGCGATTGTCACCAGGAAAGTAAGAGCCAGTTTTGCGAAGACGCTTATCCGCATCGTTTATTCGTCCTGCCCGTCATCGGGCTTATTTTCATCGGGTATATTAACAGGCTCGGGAATTACTCCCATAAACGCCCGCCAGAAAACGGTTCCCGGATAAACTCTTTCCGGCGCGAGAGAGATATCGGGTCCCGGCGCGAATAAAATATCATACCTGGCCAGCGGGAGCATCATTCCCGCCGACATCACAGCCGACCCGAGAGCGTCAGAGTCGGCGGACGGCTCAAGAGCTCTGACCGAGCGAAGGAGCAACGCGCCTTCAAGTGGAAGCGAAAGCGCCGCAATCTCCCACCATCCGCTCCTGTCGTATAAAGCCAGACATTGCGGCAGAACCCCTTCTCCGTTATTCGGTATTCGCAGCGAAACAAGAATTATATCAGCTTCCATAGAAAGCGACAGCGGACCGGTACTCTGAATCAGCTCGACCGGCACGCCGAAACTCTCCCAGTTCGCGCGAAGCCGTCCGGCGGCAGCTCTCGCGGCGGGATCATCCGGCACGAGAAGTTTCAGGCTCTCCCGTGGATTCCCGACAGATACATACAGCCTGCGAGCCTCCTCCAGTGCATCGGTGCGATTTTCATCTTCCGACGGAGTTCCATGAAAATCACAAGCCACGACCGCGCCCTCGCCCAGGACCACCTGCGCGAGACTTGTTCTATCCACCGCAAGCGCCAGCGCTTTTCTTTCATTCGGGTCGGGGAATTTTACAGGATTGAAAACCAGGAGCATCAACGCCTGACCGATAGTCTCGATTCTTCCCGGCTCCGCGCGTGATGATCCATTGTAACGGCCTCTTTCATTCGATGTGATCATCAGCGCGTCGAGATTCCCCCGACCGAAATCGAGAACGCTGTCGTCCGCGGACGGGTACGTGACGATGTTCACTTCATCAAGCCATGCCCGTCCGGCGTGATGCATGAGCCTGCATTGAAGCAGGTTACGATCCGGTGATGGATTCCGGGGGAGGAAAGGTCCGGTTCCATCCCGCGTTCCTGAATCCGACATGAGGTCAATTCTCAGTGCGGGAGTTCTGAGCGCACGGCGAACCTGGTCCGGGTCCACGCCGGGTTTCAGAATCAGATCGATTGTCCTTTCATCAAACGGAACAAATTCCTCGATTCCCCTGAGCGCCCATTTCGCATCCCAGCGCTCACTTGTACGGTCATCCATGCATGTGACAATGTCCTGGGATGAAATAATACGTGATGATTCATCCGCCCAGACAATGTTGGATTCCAGAGTCAGACGAATTTTACCGGGTTCGATTTCCTCCCAGCGCGTAAGTGGAACGCCTTTGCCGACCGGTAGAAGCGTCTGCCAGGTTTCATCGAGAAGTATGGAATTCAGCGGGGGGAGAGGTCGGGAGATAGTGTCTGTCAATTCGAGTGCGCTTATCCCGATGTTTGGATTTCCGCCGGTTGGGATAATTCCCATGCTTCCCGCCGGCGAGCCGGAAAAGACCAACATGAAAAAGAATAAAATCAGGGATAATAAAACCGGGAGTCCCTTTTCTTTTCGAATGACCGGCATCAGTAGTAAATCTTCACCCCCTCTTCTTCGAGAACCGCCACGAGTATCTCAGCTTTTCCGTCGCGGTCGATATCCCCAAACGTTATATCGATGATCGGACCGTTTGCAATCGGAAATTCAGCCAGGATTGATCCCGAGTACAGATCGAGGAGTGTGAGTTTGTCGTCGATAAATTCAGGCGATGTCAGCAGCACGATCGGGTCTCCGCTATACATTACAACTTCCATGCAGTTTCCCCATCCGCCTTCGAGCGTTCCCGGCTGAACCCGATACGGAATCAGGTGTAGCGTTCCCTCATTGTCCAGCGCGAGGAGTCCGGGAAGCGCGCTCTGACTGCCGGGAATCGGGATGATATCCACGGGCGGAAATCCTGTGTTTATCTGAATCGGTTCCCTTTCGGCGGTGGGAAATATCCATTGCAGGTGTGACGGATCGAGCGCGGGTGAATCGATAAGCCAGGGAGCGATGATGATTCCGCCGGTATGCAAATCAGCCGCTCGTGCGGGATAGGGGAGGTATTCGAGAAGAATCCAGTCATCGCCGGACAGTTTCCAGATTTCGCCCCGACTCGCGCCGGGCGGCGCAATGCATATCTCCATCTGGCCGTTTCCATCCGGATCGACAAGCTCAAGCGAGCCGGTGTCCTCCCGATGCCTGACAGGTCCGGGTGGAATGGAAACAGTCAATGAGTTGATCAAACGCGGCTCGGTTCCCGACAGGTCGTAAATCCAGAGATCGGACCCGTCCAGGATCGCGAGTTCATCCGCTGAACCCGGCACGATATTTCCGCTCGCGATTTTTACCGTTCGTCTGCCCGGCGGCGCGATGTAATTTTCAAATGGTGTGGCCGCGCCGGTAAGATAGGACGGGTCGAGCATGGTCTGCGCGGGAGGACGGTCTCCGGTGACCGGATCGAGCAGGATACTTCCGACGATCTCCCCTCCGGGGTCGCTCAGTGACGCTTCAATTATCAGTCCTTCCGAGTCGGGTGTCACAGTTAGTTTCCAGGCCGGTTCGTAAGGGATTCCATGGATCGGATGAATGCTTCCCCGAATGCTCAGGATCGCGTGAACGGCCTGGAGCAGGCGATCCATCTCGTGCTCATTCGTTCCGACCGAGCGCGGGATCAGTCCCAATGCATGCGGGATATGAATCAGCCTGGCAAAATGGAAGGTCGTGACTTCTGAGATATCGAGTCCGCCGCGAGGTTCCGCGAACGAGTAATCATCGCGGGTCCATGCGATCTGGACCTCCCCCGCTATCTCATCCGTTCCGCCGTTATGTGGTGACCGGTAGATTTCGTAAACCTGCCCGACACTCACGCCGGAAGCGCTGCCGGCATCGATGAAGCAGCCGTCATCGCGGACCGAGAGCACACGTGCGCTGATATCAAGATGGTCGGATATTATCTGCCCGGTGATCCATTCGACGAGCGCGGATGCGGTCGCGGAGATGTTCCATTCATGCGAGGACTGGTCCTGTCCCGGCGCTGGTGTCAGGAATATGACCGGTAAAAGGACAATAAAAACTGAAATTACAACCCGACAGATCATTATGGGGAGATTATAGCAATTAAATAAGAGGAGGTGTGTAAATGAGGAGTTGAGAACGATTCTGCTGGTGATGGTTGATTTAATATGGCTGAGTTAACTCAAATCGGAGAGAATCCGCTCCATTTGTTTTTTAAGTTCAGGCAGCTTGTCGGTTATAATATCCCAGACAATTTCTTCGTCAATCCCGTGATATTGATGTATAAGTTTATCACGTGTGCCAGCGATTTGTTTCCAATCGATATGGGGATAATTCCGGCGTATTTTAATGGGTATATTCTTAACAGCTTCACCGATGACCTCCAGATTGTAGATTACAGCTTCAAAAGCCATCGATTCATTAAGCAATTCAGTAGCATTATTGTATGCCTGCGCGTATTTTTGAATCTTATCAATCGATTTAATGATATCTTTCAAGAAAAATTTATATTCCCGGAACATAAATTACCTCGCTGAGAATAATATTTCGTAATTCCGGTCTGATAGAACGGGAAATAATTAGGTCGACATCACATCCAAAAAGCTCTTCTAGGTAAAAAACCAGACCCATGAAAGCATCAAATGTAATTTTTTCAAATTCGACCACGAAATCCATATCGCTGTCGGGACTCTCATCGCCGCGCGCATATGACCCGAACAACCCGAGCTTTTTCACTCCGAATCCACGGATTGTTTCAATGTTGTCATTAATGACCCTGAAAATTTCTTCCTGTTTGCTGGTCATCGCGATTCACCTCGCCACAGCATATATAATATTACACTAAAATCCGGTCATATTGTCCATTGGTACTATTTCCTGAACGTTTATTATTTGCATGCATAATGGCTTGATTGTGGATGTTATTTTCGATATACTTTTTCAGCTTTTTTGAATACTGGAGTATATACAGATGGATTTTACTATCGTACTGAAAGCCATACATCTTCTGCTCTGCTTTTTTGTTATCGGCGGGGTGCTTCTCATGAACCAGAAATCCGAGGGTCTCTCGGGTATCATGGGAAGCTCGTCATACAGCGCCCGCAGCGCAAAGGGCATGGATGAAGGCATGCGCAGGATGATCACATGGTTCGGCGGCGCGTTGATAGCCAGCGCGATCATCCTTGATGTCATCGATAGAGGCTCCTGATAATCCCCAGGGGCGGGGTCCCGATGATGGCAATCCAATCCAATTTTTCCACCGACGAATCCACTTCGGAAAATTCTGTCATATCCACGAAGCCCCAAACCGGTGAGGAACTTCTCTCGATTCGTGGGCTGCGCACATATTTCAGAACCGAAGAGGGATTAATAAAGGCGGTCGATGATGTCTCCTTCGATATCCATCGTGGCGAGGCTCTCGGTGTGGTCGGCGAATCGGGCAGCGGAAAATCGGTCACCGCGCTGTCGGTCATGCGCCTGATTCAGATACCGCCGGGTGAAATTGCCGGCGGGGAGGCGATCTTCCGGGGCGAGGACCTTCTGAAATTTCCCCTCTCGCGCATGCGGCATATTCGCGGGAACGAAATCGCGATGATCTTCCAGGACCCCATGACCAGCCTTAACCCGCTCATGACAATCGGCGACCAAATCTGCGAGGCTGTCATGCTCCATCAGAAAATTCGCAGGAAAGAGGCATGGGAGATCGGGATCGAGATGCTCGGGAAGGTGCGGATACCTCTCCCGGATGAAAGGATGCGGTCGTTTCCGTTCCAGTTGTCGGGAGGAATGCGTCAGCGCGCGATGATCGCGATGGCGCTGAGCTGCAACCCGACCCTGTTAATTGCCGATGAGCCGTCGACTGCGCTCGATGTCACCATCCAGGCACAGATTCTCGAATTAATCTCAGATCTTCAGCGCGATACCGATATGGCTGTCTGGATGATCACGCACGACCTTGGAGTAGTGGCGGAGACATGTTCGAGGGTTGTCGTGATGTATGCGGGGATTGTGGTGGAGGAGGGCACGGTCGGGCAGATATTTCACGATCCGAAACACCCGTACACGGTCGGACTTCTGGAATGCCTTCCGAGAGTGGATGAGATCAGGGAGCGGCTGGTGCCGATCGCGGGACAGCCCCCGAATCTTGCCGCGTTACCGGATGGGTGTCCGTTCGTGGAAAGGTGCAGCCGTGCAAAGGAACTGGGAATTACGGATCGATGCTGGAAGGAACGACCGTCTGAGACAATATTCGATGACGGACGGCGTGTCAGATGCTGGGAGTATTTATAACTACTCCCAATTAGCTCAGGCACCTCGAGTTTAAAGTTCTTGATTGTGAAAGATAAGTTTTAAGGATAACCGGGAATACTATCATATGAGAGTTGGAATAATCGGTCTTGGACAAAGTGGAAAATCCTCACTGTTCCACACAATGACAGAGCAGGTACCCGAACCTCCCTCCGGGAGACCGCACCGTCGGCTTGGAAGGGCCCTGGTTCCTGACGAGCGGGTTGAGTATATCGCGAAGAATGAGGGTTCGAAAAAGAAAACCTATGCCGAGGTAAATTTCCTGGATCCCGATGGGTTCGCGCCCGAGGCGGGAAAGAGCCTGACATCGGAACTTTTAATGATGGTACGCGGATGCGATCTGCTGGCGCTGGTAGTCAGGGCTTTTTCAGACCCGTCGATTATGCACCCGCTTGGATCGGTCGACGGGGTCAGGGATATCAGTAACTGTTTCAACGATTTGATAATCCAGGACCTTGCGGTTTTCGAGGGTCGATACGAACGGTCGACCAAACAGTACGGGAGAGGCGACAAATCGCTCAAACTGGAAATCGAGACACTTGAAAAAGTCATGGACATTCTTGGCGAAGGTAATTTTCTCAGCGAGGCGGAATGGTCGAAGGATGAGTTGGAGATTCTTAACAAATTCGAACCGTTGACTCTGGCGAGTGGAATTGTGGTCTGGAATGTCAATGAGGACGCGGCGTTCGGACGTGGAGGAGTCGGGGTTCCAACAGAGGTTAAACAGCTTTGTGACGATAAGGGCTGGGGATGCGGGGCGGTACGGTTGTTGCTTGAATCGGAAGTGATGGAGATTGACCCTGAGGAACGAAGAGGGTTTGGCGAGCAGCTTGGACTGATTGAAACTGTCAGGGACCGGTTTCTGACAGCGGTGTATGATCGATTGGGATTATTATCATTTTATACAGCGGGGCCTAAGGAGGCCGCCGCCCGTGCGATCAGGCGCGGCGAGTCAGCGTGGGACGCTGCAGGCAGGATTCATTCGGATATTCAGAGGGGATTCATCCGCGCTGAGGTAATGAGTTTCGACGATTATGTGAAGTTCGGAAGTGAGGATGGGGTCAAGAAGGCAGGCAGGTACAGGGTGGAGAAGAAGGAGTATGTGGTTCAGGAAGGGGATATATTCTATTTTCGATTTAATGTGTGAGCAGGCACATCGCGATCAGGTTAAGGTGTCTCATCTAATGGTGACTCTCTATTTAGACCAATTTTAGAAAGCAAAAATTTATTCATTCCCGGGGACATTTTGTTTTTGCCTTCTACAACGATGAATTAATCAGGGATCTGCGGGGCAAAAAAAAGTGTCCCCTCAATCAAATGAGAGTTAATTACCAGTTTTGGTCTTAAAGATGCGAGTTGCAAAAAATGGGGACGGTCCCGGTTAAATTTTATATATTAACAGTTCGGCAGCTCGGGAATCCATTTTCCACGACTTATAATCTACATGCTGCATATAATCATTAGGTTATAGTATAATGTGTGTAATCAGGATGTGTAGTATATCCCCCAAGGGAGGGATCCCATTGAACAGGATTCAAATCATTCTCGCTTTTGTCATTCTGTCGGCGTTTGTTGGATGCTCGTCGGGACAATCGCCTGTTAACCCAGTTTCCAGCCCGGATCAGGTGTCTCAGAATTCCGTGAATAAGTCCAACCGTACAATCTGGGGTTACTGGACAATCAGAATCGATCCGGACAGTGAAACAATCGAGATTCTGCCGGATCGGGAAGTCGGATTACACTTTAATGTGGTCAGGCTGCTTGAGGTTGAGCCATGTACCGATTGTCTCAGCATCAGCAATCTGTTCTGGCTGCCGAATAACATCGTTAAATGCGATTTTCAATTGAAACATCCTTTTCCCGATTTGGTAAAACTTACCGGATTCGATGTGCGCGGAGTTTTAGTCACCAATGGAGACACTCACTTTCCCGCCAGTAACAGGTTTGTATCGCTGGATAAATCGAATCCCATTCTGCAAACTCCAGATGGCTACACCGCGTTGTTTAATCCGGTTGAGTTTTCAGCCGATGAAGCACCGGACCCAATCCTTGGTTATTTTCCGGGGGAATTAGCATTTGGTGATGACTTCACCGGGACACTGAATCCGTTCATGGCTTTTTGTAAGGACAATCCCAGGCGCATGTTCGAAGCGGGCGCTTCTGAGAAAGTAACAATAAATCTGAAATGCCCGTCTGTGCCTTTTGAATTCGGTTATGCTGTGGACACGTCCTGGATAAAAGTCGACGAAATTATTGATCCTGTTACCGATTTCCCACTCGATGCCAACTGCCTTGAACCTTACAGGCTGGATTTTCAGATGAATACAGAGTTAACAACCGATCCGGGTAATTCTGCGAATATACAGGTTGAGGTATTTGATCACCAGGGAATCGATACTATCAGCACCGTATCGATTGAATGTCCGTTATTATTTGATGGCGAGGTAGTTCTGGATTACTCATCGCAATCAGGGATTGATTCATGGCTCTACTCAGGGGAAATTACTAATCAATACGGTCTGAATTACGGTGATTATTCCGCTCTTCTGCAAGCTGTTTCAAACGAAAGCGATTCAAATCTCGGTGCAATTGCAGCCTACCAGATTGCAGGTGTCACAGTCGGTACCGATGGAAACCTGATTTGGGCAATAAGTGCAGGTGGGCTGAAGAATGAGGCGGGTACTCAGATCACGACACTTTCGGATGACTCCATCGTGATAGCCGGACATTTCTACGGTTCCGCTATTTTCGGTAAAGGTGAGCCAAACGAGACTGTTCTGGTAACGGATGATATGCATTTTAATGTCTTTGTTGCCCGTTACAATTCCGACGGAACCCTGGCATGGGCGAAAAGCGCGGGTGGATTGGAATGTGTCGTTTCGCCTTACGGGATCACGACTTTGTCTGACGACTCTACGGTTTTAACAGGGGGATACTTAGGCCCAACAATATTTGGTGCGGGTGAAGCCAACGAGACTACACTCGACACACCCAGTTCCGCGAATTCTGATATTTTCGTGGCAAGATATTATCCGGATGGGACTCTTGCATGGGCAAAGCGTGCAGGTGGAACATCTCAGGGATATTTTACTCAATGGCCTTGGGAAATAACTACACTTTCAGATGACTCGACCGTTCTGTGCGGATTGATCTACGGTTCAGTAATATTTGGTGAAGGAGAACCTAACGAAACAATTCTGGTTGCGGATGGTGAAGCATACAAGTCTGACAGTTTTATTGCCCGCTACAATCATGACGGCACTCTCGCATGGGCCAAACGTGCTGGCGGAACAGACGATGATATCTCAACTGCAATCTGCTCAATTTCAGATGATTCAACAATTATTATTGCAGGATTCAAGGGCACAGCCACATTTGGTAAAGGTGAACCAAATGAGACCACACTGGTTTCAAATGGAGAAAGTGATTTCTGTCTGGCACGGTACAACCCTGACGGTACTCTCGCATGGGTGGAAGTGGATGGTGGATCGGGTGGAATGGGGTCTGCCAATATTACGACTATGGCGGACGACACTGTAACTATAGCAGGTAGGTTCTCCGGCACTACGACTTTCGGGGAGGGTGATCCTAACCAGACTATCCTGCATGTTGATGAATCTGATGAATATGGCGATTCTTTCGTTGCAAAATACAATCCAAACGGCACTCTTGCCTGGGTAACCCCTGTACGAGGCACGTCAACTGAATCTGTCCGTGGAATCACTACTCTGTCTGACAATTCAACAGTTGTAACGGGATATTTTGAAAGTTCAATATTATTCGGGGAAGGGGAACCAAACGAGACAGTTCTGGCAACAGCAAATGAGCACGATATCTATGTATCCCGGTTCAACTCGGATGGCACTGTGGCATGGGCAACAAGTGCAGGCGGAGCGGAATGGGATTTCTCTCAGGGGATCACATCTTTATCTGATGACTCAAGCGTTGTGACTGGCGAAATCTATGGTCCTTCAATATTCGGTAAGGGTGAACCAAACGAGACTGTCCTGGTACCGAATGGCGGCATTGATATCTTCATCGCGCGCTTTGCACCATAGGTATTGTCCTTGCGGTCCGTGAAATGAGTTTCCAATCTGTGTGACTGCCATTTGGGTTAAACTCTGGATTGCAGTACAATATATGTATTCAGGATGTGTAGTATATCCCCCAAGGGAGGGATCCCATTGAACAGGATTCAAATCATTCTCGCTTTTGTCATTCTGTCGGCGTTTGTCGGATGCTCGTCGGGACAATCGCCTGTTATCCCAGTTTCCAGCCCGGATCAGGTGTCTCAGAATTCCGAGAATAAACCCAACCGCACAATCTGGGGTTACTGGACAATTCGAATCGATCCGGACAGTGAAACAATCGAGATTCTGCCGGATCGGGAAGCCGGGTTACACTTTAATGTGGTCAGGCTGCTGGAGGTTGAGCCATGTACCGATTGTCTCAGCATCAGCAGTCTTTTGTGGTTTCCGAAGAACATTGTTCAATGCGATTTTCAATTGAAACATCCTTTTCCCGGACTTGTCAAACTTACCGGATTCGATGTACGTGGTGTTTTAGTTACCGATGGAGACACTCTCTTTCCCGCCAGTAACAGATTCGTCTCACTTGATGGATCGAATCCCACGCTGATTGATCCCGACGGCTACACCGCATTGTTTAATCCGGTCGAGTTTCCAGGTGATGAAGCTCCATGGCCAATCTTTGGTTATATTCCCGGAAAATTTTCTAATGGAAGTAACTTCACCGGGACACTGAATCCGTTCATGGCATTTTGCAAGGACAATCCCAGACGCATGTTCGAATCAGGCGCTGCTGAGAAGGTAACAATTAATCTGAAATACCCGTCAAAACCAATTGAGTTCGGGTATGTGGTGGACGCGTCCTGGATGAAAGTTGACGGGGAAGTTGTTGATCCGGAAACTGATTTTCCATCCAGTGCAAACTGCATTGAACCATACAGAATTAATTGCCAGGTTCCTACAACTGTAATTGAAGAGATCGGAAGTTCCGGAACGATGCAGGTTGATGTATTCGATCATCAGGGAATCGAAACAATCAGCGCAGTCTCGATTGAATGCCCGTCACTGTTTGATGGTGAGGTATTTCTGAATTACTCATCCCAGTCTGGTGATGATTCATGGTTGTACGAGGGAACAATCACCAATGAGAATGGTGCGTCAGTTGGTTCATATCCTGTGCTCGTGAGAGCAATATCTCTGGAAAGCGATGCCAATCTTGGTGAGTTGGCAGCGTATCAAATTAAAAATATCAATATAGTACTACCGGGTGATGATAATCTCATCTGGGCGAAACGCGCAGGCGGAATAAATTCGGATGCAGGCCATGCAATCACAACGCTTTCGGACAACTC
>CBDUUJ010000040.1:0-12082 GCA_965370205.1 uncultured bacterium | reverse complement strand
CGATGGTTATCCAGGATTGGTAGTAACAGGATCAAGTTTGTGGGCGGCATAGATGAGTTTTTGTTATTAAATATTTTAGTGAAGGAATATTAGCTGATTGATGTTGAAAAAGTGGAGAAATAATCCCCCACCCTCTTCAGGATGGGCAACTTTCACTCGATCAGACGCCAATGTCCCGATACAGGAAAATCCTCTCTCTGATGGGAATCGACAAACGTAAATCGCCTTCCGTTCTCATCCATAAAATGCTGTCTCTCAGTGTCCAGAAACCATCCCTGAATGATTTCATCCTCATATGTGACCGCGCCCGACTCACGGTACATTTCAGAAAACATCTCAGGATTCGATACCGCCCCCGCTGTTTCATTTTTAATCTCGGGAGGCGGCCCCATCTGAATTGAAATGATAATTGAAACGACAAGAATAACGCACAGGATAATTATCACAATAACCATAGGCCGTTGCAGAGGATGCCCCTTCTCCATGCGACCGATGGTCTGCGGGAGACGCGTCGGCGGCATCCGGATCTCGTCCTCGGGAAAGTCCACTACCTGCCCGTTTTCTTTTTCCTCAGGCATTAGTCCTCTCGAAATTTAATCATCCTCACGCTTCGATGGAATATTGCGAGTTGTTTCCGTATGGAACGGCCTGTCGGCTTCCGCCAGACTACTCTCCTCAAGCCCGGCAAGATATTTATCAAGCAGGACCGGCGCCTCCGGGCTTACGAGTTCATCCGTAAACGTGCCGCTGCGGATTTCCTCCAGCATGTCATAAAGCAATCGACGGGTATGCCCATCGATAAGGCGCGGACCGCGGGTCGCTGCGCCGAAAGCCGCGGTCGAGCTGATTGCTTTGAACGCTTCCACCGGTCCGAGCTGTTCGTAGATTATTGCCATATGCGGAAGCTCATAAACCGTGCTCATCCGGCAGATCGCAGGATCGTATCCCGCACGGATCATTGTCGCCACTACTGCACGCAGCAGTTCAATCACACCGCCCACTAAAATAGCCTGCTCGACAAAAAGATCGGTCTCCACTTCCTCCCTGAGTGTGCTCCATCGCACTCCGGCTCCCGCACGAGCGCAACCCAGTGCCGCGGCAAGAATTTCAAGACGTTCCCCGCATCGACCTGTTGTATCCCGGTCCTCCGCTAGAATCGCCGGAAGCCCGGTTCCATCCCTGTAAAGCCTGCGCATTTCAATTCCGGGACCATGCGGAGCTATCAGACCACAGTCAAATTCCTCCGATGGATTCCAGCGTCCGAAATGAATGCTGGAACCATGTGCAAGCACGAGAATCGCCCCTTTTGGTGCATGATCCTGGACAGTCGCCGCCGCTTCATGAATAAATTCATCCGGAACAAGGATGAAAATCGCGGTCGCTTCCTTAACCGCCTCACCGATACTATCCACCTGAAGACCGTCCCCCAGGACGATCTCCCGATGATCGCTTCCCTCTCTGAGTCCCACGGTTACCGGCAGTCCGCTGTCGACCAGATTGAGAGCCTGCGCGCGACCCTGGTTGCCGTATCCGATCACGGCAATCCGCTCAACCGGACCATCCGGTCCGGTCAACGATGGAGTTTCATAGGTTCGGTATGGAGGAGATTCGCCGGTCATATTAATAATCCCCTTACGCAGAGGAATCCTTCCCTGCCTGCTCCTCCCTCAATTTGATAATTGCGAATATGCAGTAATTGATAATATCCCTGTATTCGCTCTCCCTGCCCTCGGCGACCTTCGCGTCCTCGCCCTTCATATCGAGTTCCTCAAGCCGCTGGACACGCTTGACCTTGATAAGTATCTGGTCGGTAATCGATGGCAGGCGCATATCCCGCCAGCTCTCACCGTAATCATGGTCCTTTGCCCGCAGGAGTTCCTGCGCCTCGGAAACGACCTCGTTATAAATTCTGATTGTATCTTCAATCGGCATGATCCAGTCCTTCATCCCTCCGTAGAATGCGTATAGTATACCAGACCTTGCATTTCTTATGTTGCATTATCTATAACGTATCAGAGCCGCGACTGTCAGGGAGCGGTCAGGAAGCGGTCAGGAAACGGTTACGGAATAAAAAAACTCGCTCCCGGAGTGAACCAGGGAGCGAGACGCTTGAATGGTATTCAATTTTGAATCAGGGACGTACGCCCTGAGTTAACACAACCTGTCAGGTCGCAATATCCGCATCGGAAAGCTGCATGAGAAGCGTATCGGAAAGCTTGTCGATCTTCTCCTCATTATTTTCAGATATCGCCTGCTCGAGCTGCCGCACAGTATCCTCAATCTGCGAACGCATCTGCGCCGGCACACTGTCGCCCTTGTCCACAATGAAATCCCTGGCATCGTTCAGGTAAAATTCCGCCTCAATCTGCGCGGATGATTTTCCCTCCTGATCCCTCGCGGTTAGCCCAATGGCTTCATCTTCATCCGGCCTTCCACCAGCCAATCCTGTGGATGGTGCGAATGTGACTCCGGAGACCATACTCTGAGCCTCTGTCTTCTCCTCATGACCCATGCGATCCTTACTCTGCTTAATAACGATATTTTTCTTGGCGCCGGAATCGCGGTCGCGGGCTGTTACATTAACAATGCCGTTGACATCGTAGTCGAAAATTACCTCGACAACTGCCTCACTCTTGGGTTTCGGCGTGATCCCGATAAGGACGAACTCGCCTAACGATGTGTTCCGGCTTGACCGCTTGTGATTCCCCTGCAGTACATGAATGTTCGCTTCGGTCTGGTAATCGGAGGTGGTCACATATCGCCGCTTCTGGCTGCACGGGATGGCGGAGTTGGCGTAGATGATCGGGCTGAAGCGGTCGTCGATAACTTCGATACCGAGCGTGTACGGAGCGACATCGACCACGACAAGATCATCCAACTGCCCGACCTTCACGCCCGCCTGCACCGCCGCGCCTATCGCGACACATTCCTCCGGATGGATTTCCGCGAGCGGTTCACGGTCGAGAATATCGGTCACGAATCTCTTGACCGACGGCATTCGGGTGGTTCCTCCAACGAGGATAACCGCTTCGATTCCGTCCTTGTCAATTCCCGCAGATTCGAACGCCTCTTCAACCGGCTGCCTCGTCGCCTCGGTAAGATGCTCGGTCATGCTTTCAAACTCGGCACGGGTGATGGTCACATCGAGATGCTTGGGCTCATCATCCTCTGAATACAGGAACGGGATATTGATGTTGGTTTCGAGAAGAGTCGAGAGATCGATTTTTGCCTTCTCAGCGGCTTCCAGTATCCTCTGATTAATTGAAAGCCTCATCTTCTCGTCATCGATGTTCTTGAGATCGATGCCTTCTTTCTCCTTGAACTGCTCGAACAGATAATCGGTGAGAACCTGGTCGAAATCAACACCACCAAGCCGGGTATTACCGGATGAGGCCAGGACCTTGAATGCGCCCTCAACCATTTTGATTATGCTGACATCGAAAGTGCCGCCGCCGAAGTCGTACACAAGAATGGTCTTTGTCTCTTCCTGATGCTGGAAACCATAGGCCAGTGCAGCCGCGGTAGGCTCGTTGATGATCCTCTCCACTTTGAATCCTGCAATCTCGCCCGCGTCCTTGGTCGCCTGACGCTGGGAGTCGGTGAAATATGCGGGAACGGTAATCACAGCCTCGCTGACCGGCTGGCCGAAGTAAGTCTCGGCATCGCGTTTGAGCTTGGCCAGTATCAGTGCGGAGATCTCCTGCGGGGTGTACTCCTTCCCCCCCAGGGTTACCCGTTGATTGGTGCCCATTATCCTCTTGATCGAAGATACAGTGCGATCCGGATGTGCGACCGCCTGGTTCTTTGCCGCTTCCCCTACAAGCAGTTCACCAGTTTCAGAGAATCCAACCACACTGGGGGTAATGGTTTTCCCGCGCTCATTAAGTATTAAGGTTGGTTTGCCGTCCTTGATAGCGGCAACGAGACTTGTCGTCGTCCCGAGGTCAATGCCGACGATCATAGAAATACTCTCCTTCGTAACCGGAATCTAACCAGTATTCCATGGGACAATCAGATTATAACTTCGAATGAATTACTTCCCATCCCCTCTTTGTCACCATGTTTCCGGTTCGTCAAAAATCATTTCCAGACAGACCACGTCAATTGAGCTATGTCTGCCCGGTTACAAGCCGGCAGTATAGAATATCGCCAGCTAATTAAAAAAGAATACCAAAAAAGCTGTGCTTTTTGTACCTTAAATCCACTGTAATTTCCTATTATCTAAATTTCAGGACACTTTGAGCAAGACAGTTAATCAATAATATCCGACCGCTTGCTGACTATAACCTCCGGTGTCCTCAGTATCTTTTTCCCGACCACAAACCCGCGACGCTCCACCCTGACAATCGTACCCGGTGGCAGATCGTTCCGATCTTCAGTTCCTACCGCGGTCTGGAATTTAGGATTGAATATGCCCCGTGCGGGGATTTCCTTGACCTCATGGTTCCTGAGAATCATCAGAACCGAGTTGTATATCCCCTTGATACCCTCGACCCATTTCTGCAACCTGGGATCCGCTGCATCCTTCAGGGTTTCAAAAAACCGATCGAATGAATCGATCACCGGAAAGAGCTGCTTCAGGAAATCCTCCCTCACAGACTCCTCCAGATCGTCCCTCAGGTTGGCGATCTCCGGATTAAGCCTTCTAAGCTCGTTAATCGCCGTGCTGAGAAATCTCAATCCCTTCTCTTCCGACAGCGGCATTGGCTCATCCGGCTGTTTCCGTTTAGCCTTGATCACTTCCAGCCGAATCTTCGATATCTCCTGAAGAAGCTGAATGAGATCGATATCGTCAAGCCCCTCAAGATCAGATCTGACCTCAATTATCTCCTCGGGCCAGGGGATATCGATCGGACGGTCATCGGAAAAATCTACGTGGATGTCGGGCATGATCAAGTTTAATTATATCAGGTTTGTACCAACATTCATCCTAATAATATTATTAATTCCAATTATCTGACCGTAACGCTGGCTTCCAGCTAACCGTAACGCTGGCATCCCTGCCGGCTGTATCGCTGGCTTCCAGCCGGCACACACCATCACAACTCCGCGTTCTGGGATATCAGTCCGTTTTGAAGATCGAAATACGACAGATTCCTGGGCGTGACTTCATTGATTACGCTCAACGCCGCCGCGACCCCCGCCGCGTGACCTGTCCCGCTGCATACCGGCATTATTCTCACCGAGCCAAGCGCGATATGAGTGACCGATATGCATCTCCCCGCAAGAAGTAAATTTTCTACTTTTAACGGAACCAGGCAGCGATAGGGGATGTCGTAGCTGTCTCCCTCCTCAAGGTCCAGCCCGACCACTCCGCTGTCGGCATGGGTCGCGGTATGGATATCGATCCCATACGCCCCCCTCGCGATCACGTCATCGAATTCCCTTCCATAAAGGACATCCATGCCGGTAAGCTGGTACTCGCCGAGAATCCTTCTCGATTCCCTCACTCCAACCTGGATACCGGTCTCCTGAAGATAGGCATTCTGAAATCCGGGGATGCTGTCGATCATGAAATCCGCAAGAAGAACCGCCTGGCGACGGGTTTCCACCGACGCGTAAGTGAGATCATTGACATTTGTCGCGTCCACCTCGAATGCCCGGGTCGCATTTATCGAGACAACCCCATCCTGAAGTGTCCGCTCAAAATAAAGCTGGCTGACCGGCAGATCCCACGGCAATCGCCCGGATTCCTTCGCGGCGCGAATTAAATCGGCGAACAGGTAATTTAATGGAACCTCACCGTCGGGACGATGCATGCGCCGTCCCTGCTCGGCAAACGCCACCGACTCATTCACTCCGGCTATCCGGAAGAACAATGTTGTCGATTGAGTGTATTCATCGTACCCCCGTCCGATTTCGAATGGACATCCGGCGCCCGCGGCCATGTCGCCGTCGCCTGTCGAATCGATCACAACCTGCGCGAGGATCGCCAGACGTCCGGACTTGTTATCAACTATTATCCCCTCGCAGAATCCGTCCTTCACAAGCGGACGTTCAGCCCACGAGTGCAGCATCATTTTGCAGCCCGCATCGATAACCATATCGTTCAGCACATATTTAAGCTGTTCCTTGTCGAAATCGATGACTCCCGGACGAGCCTGATTCCGCGTGGCACCGTCACGGGCTTCGAGTTCCGAAACAATATCTGCGAAAACTCCCCTGACAAGGTCGCGTCCCCCCGCGCGGTTGGACATAAACGGCGTGACCATCGCGGCGGTCGCGGTCCCTCCAAGAAATCCGTAAACCTCGACGAGAAGCGTCTCCACGCCAAGCCTTCCCGACCCTATCGCCGCAGAGCATCCCGATATCCCGCCGCCGACCACGCACACATCGGTAATCACGTAGCCGTCGATATGCCCGCAGTCGAACCTTGACTGAATCCCCGCGATACGATCCGGATCGTCATGAATAACCGGGATATATTCCGCGCGCTCGTGGCTGCCCTCGCCGGTCAACCATTCCTCAAACGCGTCCCATGCCGCCGCAACCGCCGTTTCGCTTGCCTCCGGATCGGACGCGATCAGGCGGATATCGTCGAAATAAAGCGTGTTGATATCGGTCATGTCCGTATCGACCTGCGCCCAGGTGATACGTTTCATCGAGGATATGTCGATACCGCTGTTTACAAGGTCGCCAATCGGCTGCCTGATACGGTTCCAGACTCCCGGCTGAAGAGTGTAGCGCCGCCAGGTCGATGTCAGATTATCGGCGTACTCGACTTCCAGCGAGACTGTAAAATCCTCGCTGTTCAGGATGGCGGCCTGGAATTCCGAGTACGGGCTCCAGTCGGTCATCCGACCCCGCGCGGGATGCATCAGCGTGTAAAATAAAGTTTCCTGCCCCGACGCTCATCACCCACATAAAACGTCGCCGCGCACGATGTCGACCCGGTCCGGGCGACGTCAGAGGTCGGCTCCATGAACGTGTTCACCGGGCTGTAGACAAATCTCCCGACCTCCCCGGCTTCCTCGAAATCGAAGAGAACCACATCCCCGTTCGACTCAAGCAGCGGTGTAAGCCGTGCATGATCCTGCGTTTCAACAGTCGCAGCTTCCGCGATAGAATCCGGCGCACGCATCAACTGCGCACCGAAAGAGAGCACCAATATGACAACCAGCGCAACGGATAAATATCCCAGGATGATGGATTTTCCCATTAGGATGACGGATTTTCCCATATAGATAATCCTCGACCGATAATCTGTCATGTAAACAGCTTACGGATTCTACCCTACACCGATCGGGATAAACAAGGAGCAACCAGGGAATACGTTTCCCACGTCCGGTTTGAAATTAAAAAGCCCGGGAGATAATTGTATATCCCGGGCACCAGTTGTTTTATTAAATCTAACTACCATGTTCCGTCGGGCAGGACTTTGATAATAAAAACGTCATAAAACCCGTTTGAAGTGTGATAATCAAAATTGCTGCCGGGATTGAAGTCCACAGTGTCCTTGAAACACCCAGCTACATATGCAATTCCATGGTTGTCAGCAACAATGGCCGATGAGGCATCATCATCCGCCCCACCCCAGCTTCTTGCCCAAATGAAATTACCGGACGTATCGAACCTGCTAAGGAAAATATCTGATTGCCCATTTGATGAATGGTTTTCAGTACCATTACCCGGGTCAAAGTCAAACGTCTCATAAAAACTACCTGAGATATAAACGTCACCAATGTCGTTTATAGATATGGCTTGGCAGCTTCCCATGTCCGTCCCGCCCCATGTCTGAGACCAGAGGTACTCCCCGGACGAATCAAATTTGCTCAGGAAGCAATCAGATGAACCCGTTGCGGTTTTCATGTCAGTGCCGTCAGATGGGTCGAAGTCGCAGGTGCCGCCGAATAAACCGGGCACATAGATTGCCCCGGTGTTGTCGATCGCAACAGATTCACTGTGATCGGAGTCTGAACCGCCCCATGAAAGGGCCCACTCGAATTCACCGGTCGGACTCAGCTTCAACAGGCCTATGTCCCAGCTCCCGTTGCTTGTGTGGATATCTTCTCCAGGTCCGGCGTCAAAGTCCACTTCTTCATTAAATACCCCCACGGCATAGATGTTGCTGTAAATATCAGAGCTTAAGCCAATAAAAAAGTACTCGTTAAAGCCATCCCATGTATATGACCATTTATATGTACCCTCTTTGTCAAAACAACTTATGGAAGCATCTACGGATGAAATACTTGTCTTATTATCCACCCCGGGTCCGGGATCGAAATCCACAGTCCCGCCAAATACGCCAGCCACAAAAATAGAATCGGGAGAGATTGCAATGCCACGCGAAAGGCCATACCAACTCCGATCCCAGATATTATTCCCCAGCGCATCAAACTTGGAGAGGACCGTGAACATCATATCAAATGAGCTCGTAACAAAAATATTACCGTCTTCATCTGTGACAACACCCGTGGCCTGATCATTTTCTTTACTTCCCCACGTTCTTGTCCACTGATGCACGCCGTTCATATCGAGTTTGGTGAGGAATATGTCCCCGTCGTCAACGGAAGTATGGAAGTCTGTTCCCGGTCCGGGATCAAAATCAACCGTATGCATGAAGTGCCCCGCTATGTAGATATTGCCACTTTCATCCACATCCGTGCCGCCGGCGTACTCATCGAACCATCCTGGGATACCGCTTCCCGGACCTCCCCACGTTCGTGCCCAGCCGCTGCCAACGGGACCAGCGCTGATTATTATTGTTCCATATTTATTTAACTCAATAGTTCCGGAGCTAGTTGAGTATGCCGTGATTCTAACCTCATATTCACCGACCGGAGCACCCTCGGAGTTAGTCAGATCGAGAGTCCATGTCGGTCCTGAATCATGAGTGAATGTGACATAGCCAATTCCGGTAATGTCCGGCGCGTGCAGAGTTACCTTATCGACATCGGTCTGCCAGTCCCTGACATCCACAGTGCAAGTGACCTGCGATCCGGTTTCAGGAGAGAGGATGCCGTCCTGCTGGAAATTTTCTATCGAATAAGGTTCATCGCAGTTATCCGGGTATGACACGGTGACCGCGTATTGCAATGGGTCATGGGGCAGCGGTGGAAGATAGATTTCAAATATTTCCGCCTGGACATCAAGAGGTGGGAATGAGTGATCTGTGTACCACTTATCAAAGAAAATGAAGGGATTTATTATCTGCCCTCCGGGGAGATCAAAGTAACCGGTCCATGCATCGTCATTTAAAAGCCTGTGACCCGCCTCATCGGTGTATACGATTCCCCTGACATCGTAGCCGGTAATTTCATATGGGTTAGTAAGAGTAATCTCAGCTTCCACTATCCTCGTGATCGGATCGAAATTAATTACATTGATTTCCAGGCAATCTTCACAGATCGGGGGCAGCAGAAATTCAGTGATATTCATGTGTGCCTGCGATGCCCTGATGGGTTCGATTTGAAAAACGAGTGTTTTTTCATCGAAGCTTAAATTCCAGAGACCCAGCAGTTGGTCAGTGCCGGATAATGAATTTGTGTCGGAGCCTGGCTTTGAATCCTGAGGGGTTACAGGATTATGAGTTGATGAAGAGCAGCCGAGTGAAAAAAATACCAGTACAGCAATACATGCAAACAGAACATATAGTTTATTCATGTCTTCCTCCCAATATGAGGATAGAATTTTGGATTCAGATTTCATGTTGTCGCGGTTCGCACCAGGTGCTCCAATACGAAAATTATACCATGTCACAACGATCAGCCTGAAAAGTCAATTGGGCGTAGGTTGATTTTCCTTCCATCCTGATGTATATATTTTTACGCAAGGCATCGGCTTTTTGCTGATTGTTGATGCGGGAATAGCTCAGTTGGTAGAGCGTCAGCTTCCCAAGCTGAATGTCGCGGGTTCAAATCCCGTTTCCCGCTCCAGCGTGGCGGCGTAGCCAAGTGGTAAGGCAGAGGTCTGCAAAACCTTTATTCACCGGTTCAAATCCGGTCGCCGCCTCCAGATTGAAATCAGTGCCTGCAAATGCAGGTTGAAATCTATAGCTGTTCCTGCAATAATATATGTCGCGTGGGCGCGTAGCTCAGTAGGTTAGAGCGCTACCTTGACAAGGTAGAGGTCGTTGGTTCAATTCCAATCGTGCCCACCATACGAAAAAACCAGCACTCGCCGGTTGACAATCGTCGCGTGCTTTGTTAGTTTTATCAGCCTGCCTGAAATCAGGCGTGAGGAGGCTTGCCGATCGGACGACGACGAAGGCGACCACAAAAGTACGAGCCCAGGATACGAATTAACTTTCACATCCGGGTCAGAGAAGTCCGAGTTATTGACTCCAATGGAGACCAGCTCGGAGTTCTGGACACGCGCGACGCTGTCAGAAAAGCCCAGGACCAGGAACTTGACCTTGTTGAAATAGCTCCGAAGGAAAACCCGCCTGTCTGCCGAATTATGGATTTCGGCAGATATCAGTACGAAGAGAAGAAGAAAAAGCGGGAATCCAAAAAGAAGCAGACCAGGGTCGAAGTCAAGGAGTGTAAGTTCCGTCCGAAGATCGGCGACCATGATTTCTACGTCCGGATTCGACGGGCTGTGAAGTTCCTGGGGCAGGGTAACAAGGTTAAACTGACGGTCATGTTCCGGGGACGGGAAC
The DNA here is from genome assembly GCA_965370205.1 of uncultured bacterium. Lineage (GTDB taxonomy): Bacteria > JAJVIF01 > JAJVIF01 > JAPKYR01 > JAPKYR01 > CBDUUJ01. The sequence goes on along the minus strand of CBDUUJ010000040.1, from coordinate 1,482 downwards.
ACGCTCATCCGGAAATAGCCGAGAGGCTGATCCTGAGGGCATTCGATCTGATCAAGGACCTCGGCAAGATGGAAGCACCGCCGAGGAAGGAAGGCCGCGACATGCACACGCTGGTCGCACCTCTTCCGGAAGCGATCAGAAAAAAGGCCATGAAAATCCGTGAGCAAAAGGCCAAAGACGAAGAAACAGAGGATATTGAATTAACGGAACCGAAAGAAATTGACGATAACGATACGATTGATGAAATAACGGACGAAGTGAAATCGTCGGGTACGGAAGAAAGGGAAGTCCCGGCGGAAGAGGTAAAATAGTCTGTCAGAGAATTATGGAGCTACTCATCCGAGGGCCCCGGGCCCTCGATGTTTTTTGAGAGAATTGACCCGGGAACAAGGAAAGAATCATGCCGAAGATGAAATCACATTCAGGCGCCAAGGAGCGATTCAAGATCACCGGAAACGGCAAGATCATGAGGCGCCGTCAGAATCATGGACATAAACTGGTCGGGAAACGTCCGAAGCGGAAACGTCGACTGAAATCCAATGTGCGGCTCTCGCGCGAGGATTCAATTATCGCCAGGAAACTTCTTGGCATTTCGATCAATAACGACTGACCTGCCCTCACATATCGGAAAGGGCTGATAAATAAAGGGTTAAGAAAAAATGGTACGAGTAAAAGCCGGCATAACAAGACGCCGAAGACACAAAAAAGTTCTGGCTGCGACAAAGGGATATCGCAGCGCCCGCCGAAGACGATTCAAAGTGGCAAAGGAAGCCATGATCAAGGCTCGCGCTTACGCGTTCCGCGACCGTCGGGTTAGAAAGCGTGAATTTCGCAGACTCTGGATCGTTCGCGTGAACGCGGCATGTCGACAGGCGGGAATCAGCTCTTCGAAGTTCATGAACAGCCTGAAAAAAAGCGACATTAAACTGAACAGAAAAATGCTCTCGGAGATAGCCGTGAGGCATCCCGATGCTTTCAGGACGATAGTCGATACAGTCACAGGCTGATAGTCGATACAGTTACAGGACGATAGTCGATACAGTTACAGGCTGACTGAAAAGAGAGAAAATTTGGCCATGGGGTTTACCCGCTGACAATAGTGAAATACTCCAGGCATCCCATACGGGAAGGCCTCGGTTCGCTATGCCATTATGACTTACGAACCGAGGCCTTTTTTATTTCATCAGGGGTTCCCCATTATGGTAGGATAACTCGCTCGATGGGAAATGATCCTTGTGTATTAGACCAATTCCACTTGAAAGTGTATTATTCAAATAGAGACACTTTTTCTGGGGACACCTCATTTCGTCCTCGAAATGCAGGTGTCCCCTCTGATTCATGCTTTATCAAGTAGAATTGGTCTTAAGCATGGACAGACATCGGCTTATTGAAAAAGAACCAAAATTACCCGGTACCCCACCCTTTAAGGTGGGTGGAAGACGCATGGTTTCCGGGATCGCCCACCCTAAAGGGTGGGGTACC
>CBDUUJ010000039.1:0-12111 GCA_965370205.1 uncultured bacterium | reverse complement strand
ATATAGATGGTAAGCCGTCGAAGGACGACTATCGTCGCTATCGCATCAGGCATGTCGATTTTCAGGATGATTACGCGATGATGCGGGAGGCGGTCTCAAGGAGGCTCCACGAATTCAGTGAGGAGCCTGGAGATGCGAGCCGGATAGGATTGATGCTCCTTGATGGCGGGCGCGGACATCTCGGAGTGGTCTGGCGGCTCTTGCACGATACCGGATTTGACGATAAAATACCATTAGCTGCGCTGGCGAAGGCGGAGGAGGAATTTTTTATTCCCGGACGCGAATCGCCGATCAGGCTGCCGGAGAGTTCACCGGCCCGAAAGCTTTTGACTGAGATAAGAGACGAAGCGCACAGGTTTGCCAACAGATATAGAGTTACACTGGAAAAAAGAAGATTAGAAACTAACATATTAGACCGTATACCGGGCATTGGCCCGAAACGTAAAGAAGCATTGCTCCAGCACTTTGGGAGCGTTAAGAAGCTAAAGGCGGCGACCGTGGAAGAAATCGCGGACGTCGACGGTATCGGACCCGAAACGGCGTCAGTTATTCTGGAGGAGCTTAAGAGGAGTGTATAAAAATAGGGGGAGAGCTCCTGAGCAGGCGAATTCTTATCGAGCGTTCTTTAAATCGCAGAAATAAGGCACAAAATCCTGAATTATATGCCCCTTGGGACAGGGGTTCGCATGATATTATTAATGGATAGAAAGGAGGTACCATTCTATGCTATGGGTGCTTATTGGAGTAATATTAGTAGCTGTAATCTGGGGGCTGGTCTCCGCATACAGTGGAAAACCGGCAACTAAAACGGATTACCAAATTCCTGCTTCCACCACTCCGGAACCGATGTATGAAGAGCCTGAGCCGCCTAGAGCTTATGACTGGAAAGATGGCGCCAAGACCGGTGTCAGTAAGAATTTCGGCAAGGGCGGAATGCCCAGCGGTGTCTCCCATGATTCCGGTGGCGTAGCGACAAGTTCAGTCGAAGATGAAGATGAATGGCTTAAAAAAGCCCAACCTTTCGAGCCAAGAGCAACGAAGCTCAATCTTGAAGAGGATATAGAGGAAGTGGGAGAAGCCACTTAGGCTGCGGCTACGGTCGAGAATGAAATCAATTATCAGTTGCTTTTCGGGACCGAAATCGTCCCGGTGGGGCTGTGTGTATATGCATGTGGCTTTTTAATTCCCTAATCACTTAGCTGTTCAACTAAAAAAGGGTAGTGTCTCAATTTATGGACAACACCCGATATGCTATACTTTTAATGTAGATAATAGGAGAAATGTCAAAACTATGACCGACGATCCCAGAGAGATACCTGCCTATACCCCTACCGATGTTGCGCGTTATCTCCGGATTTCAGTGAGCACGCTCAGGTATTGGCTTTTAGGTAAATCTAAGACTGGCGATGCAGATCCAATACCGCTGATTAATATTACTGTTACTGGTCCAACTTTACTTTCATTTAATAACTTGGTGGAATCTCACGTTTTATTCGCACTTCGGAGGAAATACAGAATCTCGATGCCGAAAATTCGTAAGGCCCTCGACTACTTGCAGAAAGTATATGATACGAAGCACCCTTTGCTGGAGGATTCTCTCCGTACAGATGGCAAACACCTTTTAATTGACAAATTCACCGGCTTGGAGATTATCAGCCAGGACGGTCAACTGGGAATGCGTGAGGTGCTCGAAAAATGCCTGACCAGAATTGAATTGGATGACCAACTTTTCCCCACTCGTTATTACCCTCATACCCGCGATCCGAATAAACCCGATCCCCGTCTCATAGTGATAGATCCTTGGGTTTCCTTCGGAAGACCAGTCATCAAAGGGTCCGGAATCCCAACATCCATAATTGCTGAACGCTTCGAGGCTGGCGAATGCATTGAGTCACTTGTGGAGGATTATGGCAGGACGTCAGAAGAAATCGAAGAAGCAATCCGCTGGCAAAGGCATGCAGCCTGACCCTCCAATCTTTTTCATAGATCGGGCATTGGGAAGTAAAACCGTTCCAAGTATCCTTTCGAACGCAGGTTTCCGGGTTAAAATCCACTCTGACCACTTCCGTGACGATGCACCAGATACCGTGTGGCTGACAGAGGTTGGCAAACGTGGTTGGATAGTTCTAACGAAAGATAAGAAAATACGAAAAAATCCCCATGAACTTAAAGCTTTGATGGATGCTAATGTAGGTGCTTTCATACTTACATCAGCCTCCTTAACCGGTGAGGAAATGGGAAATATTTTCATTAAGGCACACAGCCGGATGCTTAAATTCTTATTAAAATATCCCAGACCTTTCATAGCTACTGTGACGAGAGATGGGAAAGTTACGAAGTACTTGTGATTTTTTACTAATGAGTTGGGGAGCATTACCGATTTGATTTTCAAACTGAGACCTTAAGAAAAAAAAGATACCGACTGTCTTTATCCGTTAATAAAAGCAGTCGAAATCTTTTTTTGAAAATTACACTTCCAACTCCGGACCATTTTATTATCCGGAGTCTGCGCTTATGAATTTCTTTTCAGTGTCTACTTTTCCTTGGTGCTCCAGGACTCCTTCACTCTGCCGGCCCGGAATTTGTCGAAGGAGTTTCCCGATTTCCAGCAGTCGAGGATGTCGGACGGCAGTATTGACGGATCATATCCCCTGAGTTCCGTTTCAGCGCGATCCTTATCCATTGAACTGCCTTCCATAAGACAGCTTAACCGCTGAATGGCACGAGATGATACTGCTTCCATGGAATTGCCTCCTCATTTATCTTTGGCGAGGCGTTATTGATATACCCAGCCGGATTCGAACGAATGCCCACTAAAATGTTACCACATATTATTTTCCTATCAATAGCAATTGTGTTGCGTGTCAAATATCGAATATGATTCAAAATGTCCAGTTAATATTTACTGGCTGGAGATCCGATTTTTAAATTGATCTGTTATAACTGCCGGTTGGCAGGCATTCTAAAAATGACGGATGCCCGAAACATGCCGGGCATCCGACCCCTGTGAGGGGGAGGAAGAGAGACGCGTGCTGAATGAACTGTATTTATTTATGCCCTAAAAAAACCAAAATCACAGATATCCATATCTGTTATCAGAACTCCTGTACAAGTTCGACAAAACGGTTATCATCCCTGTACTCAGTGAAACCGTCGGATTCCAGCACCCTGTCGAAATCCGTATAGCCCAATTCCAGTGCCCGTTCCAGCCATCTGAGCGCCTGCCTCGGCTGGTCGAGCGCGGCGTATGATTCCGCCACGCCATACGCGGCCTGCGGGTCCTCGCAATCGAGCATCGTCGCCGTGAGGAAATTGCTCAGTGCCTCACCCCATTCCATATCCTCCCGCGCCGACTGTCCGATGCTGAATAAATCCAGAGACCTTTCATCGGGAAGTGAAAAGCCCGTATCGTAACCCCTGTCCAGACATGTGATCGCCGTCTGAATCCCATCCTCAGGCTCGGTTCCCGAAAAATCGAATATTTTTTCGGTCGGAATTGCGAAGTTAAAACCCTCCAGGAGCATAAGCCCCTTGCCCTGGACAACGCCGATCACCGTTCCGGTGTCGAGATCGTAGAGCGGACCGCCCGAGCATCCGAGGGTCACCGCGGCATCGGTCTGGAACAGGTTTATCTCGCCGTCCGTGGTTCGCCGGATGCACGAGAGCACTCCGCGTGTGACTGTCAGGCCTCCAAGCCCGAGTTCCTCACCTGCCGGGTAACCGAGCGCGATGACAGCATCCCCAAGGCACGCTGATGACGATGTATCCACAGGGATTGTCGGAAGGTGAACGCCGCTTACATGTATTAACGCCAGATCGGTGCCGATATCAAACGCGATCAGCTCGGCTATTTTTTCTGAGCGGTCGAACCGATCAGGCCATCCGACACTGATCTCATCCGCTCCGGCAACTACATGCGCGTTTGTGAGAATGTAGCCATCCTCATGGATAATGAAACCCGATCCCTGCGACCATTGGTCCTGGCCCATATCGGCGAGGATCCAGACCACACTTGGCTCGACACGCCGGACCACGTCGCGAAGGCTCCACGAATCATCCAGCAGGTCCCCGCGAGCCGGAATCGCGGTGCCAAGAATCAATCCAAGAAGAATCAACAGGAGAACGAACTGGTGAATAACCGGTGAGGATGGTCGACTGCCTGGCATATGTTCACCTCCCTTCCGTTTAATTAGAACTAAACAGATTTAACCAGGATTGTTATCCTATATCATTGTACCACATTATTATACCACAATATCGGTTTTTCAGCTAGATGTGAAAGCCTGTAAATCAGTGTTGAAATGGGATATTCTCAGGATCGGTTATAGTGATTTATTCAGTCTCTTTATATCGGAACGGGACACGAGCGGTATCGATCCATGATTTGAGTATTCTTGAATGTATCGCCGGCATTCCTGATGTATCGCTGGCATTCCTGATGTATCGCCGGCATCCCTGCCGGCTGTAGCGCTGGCATCCCTGCCGGCTGTATCGCCGGTATCCTTACCGGCACAAATCAATTGGCATGAGGACACACACTTGAGGGTGACTGAAGACCGGGGTATACTATATAGCCCGTCGGGGAGTGGCGCAGTCCGGTTAGCGCGCCTGCTTTGGGAGCAGGAGGCCGAGAGTTCGAATCTCTCCTCCCCGACCAGCCTCTTCGAATACGATCTATCCCGACTCGGGTCGCGGGTGTTAATCGCTCCCGGATTTATTCGTGTCGGGTTGATTCCGGACAAATTTATAGTAGCCCAGGACCAGCGTGACGACCAATCCGATTCCGACAGACCAAACCGCTATATTCGGAGCGCGCGCGAAGCACCATCCTATACTGTAAATAAGAGTGAATATTCCCCCCAGAAGCAGACCCTCCGTGATCACCTGGAGCCTGCCCGAGTAAACCAGGCATACAGAAGTAATAACAACCGCGATTAACAGGGAGATCAGCGCTACGATCATACCCTGCGCGTCCATCTTTATCTTGAATTCCCTCTCCCATTCTTCGTGGCCTGCGACCCACTCCCGGTACGTCGCACGATCGGCTTCATACTCTTGTATCCTGATTTCCCTCTCGCCTGGGCTGAGGAAATTCAGTTCTTCCGTTGAGGGGGGTATCGCTTGTTCAGCATACCGCTCGACACCCGGGTATTCATCATTCCATTGGGGCGTGGGGTGCCACGCAGCCATAGCCCAAACCACAAACATACAGACAAGAAAACCGAGGAAGATAGCATACAGTACTCTCTGGAACATGATTACACCTCCGGAACATAATTATACATGCATATCGCCTCTTTTATAGAGTTGGAGGACGACTTCACCAGAAGTCCACACGCTGTTGGATTGGCTTACTGCCTGACGGTTGAAAAAAACTGGCTGCTATTCCCGACGGCCCGGCCTGTCACACCCCTTGCCACGAGATCCTCCGTCAATCTCCCCTAAATTACTGTTGCATTATCTCTTTGGTGCTGGATCATGTATGGTATTCTCTGTAATCGGGGAGTGGCGCAGCCCGGTTAGCGCGCCTGCTTTGGGAGCAGGAGGCCGAGAGTTCGAATCTCTCCTCCCCGACCAGTAGGGATATACACCCTTCTTTCAACAGAAAGAAGGGTTTTTTTGTACTATTGATGGGGGTTCCAGAGGATAGCCATACTTTATCGATCTTTGACATCAATTAGCGTCGAGGCTATAACCACCGGCCACAGCTGAAACTCAACCATCGCAAAGATCCATTTACCTCAATGCCACTAACTCATTGGCAAAGGAGCCCAAGGGCACAGGCGGGTTCTGGATGGCTCTATCCACTGCCATGTGGTATGCTCATTTATTGCTTGAAACTCACTTGTTTAGTAATGGTCAGTGAATAATAGATCTGCTTTAACCCTTATCCCTTTTCCCTACGCGGATTTGTCCGCAACAGGCTCAGGAGGACTCGCTAAATTCAGATGTAAAGGTGCCCATGCTGACTATTGGTATAATCAGAAGTTCGCGTCTTGAAAACGAAAATCGTTTGCCGCTCCATCCTGACCACTTCGACCTCGTCCCAGAGCCGATACGAAGTTCCATGCGATTCGAAACCGGGTACGGTTCACCCTTCGGCGTCGCGGATGAAGAATTATGGCACCGTTTCGGAGGAGTGGCAGAACGGGCGTCGTTACTGGCTGGCAGCGACATCGTACTGTTGCCCAAACTGCAGGTGGAAGACCTTCGGGACATGCAACCCGGAGGCACGCTGTGGGGCTGGGTTCATTGCGTGCAACAGAGAAACATCACCCAGGTGGCTATTGACCGCAGGCTGACGCTGCTGGCCTGGGAAGCGATGTTCTCCTGGAACAACGGTGCGCGAGACAAGCACCTGTTCAGCCGGAATAATGAGCTGGCTGGATACTGCGGCGTCATTCATGCCCTGGGACTCATGGGAATGGACGGGACTTACGGTCGACCAGCCGCTGCGTGCGTCATCAGTCACGGGTCCGTCAGCCGCGGAGCGATCCACGCATTAATCGGGAGGGGATTCCGTGACATCAGCGTGTATACGCGACGCCCCCCACGGGTGATTCATGACAAGATCATCGGCTGTCGTTATGGGCAAATCGTCGATGTCGACTCTACATATCCACTCACCGTCGTGGAGGGAAACGGCGTGCAACGCCCCCTGGCAGAAGTGTTGTCCGAGGTGGATGTAATCGTCAACGGCACCCTGCAGGACACAGACCGTCCGCTCATGTTCCTGCAGTCGGGGGAAGAAAAGCGTCTTAAACCGAACGCATTGATTGTGGATGTGAGCTGCGACCTTGCTATGGGATTCCCGTTCGCACGTCCAACCTCCTTCGAGCAGCCAATGTTCGGCGTAGGCCCCGCGATGTACTACGGCGTCGACCACACGCCGACTTACCTTTGGCGGAGCGCGTCATGGGAGGTGTCCAGAATAGTCGTCGGCTTCATCGAGACGGTAATGAACGGCCCTGATGCGTGGAACAATTGCGAGACCCTCCATCGGGCTCTGGAAATCCGCGAAGGTGTGATTCAGAATGAAAAGATTACGAGGTTTCAGAAGCGGACGGTTAAGTACCCCCACGAATTCTGTTCTTAACGAGGATGGTCGAGAATTTGAATCTCTCCTCCCCGACCAGTAGAAATAACGACCCTTCTTTCATCATCGAGAAGGGTTTTTTATGTTATGAAGAATCCAGTGCGTATCTAATGGTCCTGATAAGTCAGGTTCAAACATTCCTGCTTATCCATTAAATTTCTATTCTAACATGCTGTTCATAAGCAATTACCCAATGCACTCGAAAATCAGCATCGTAGCTCCCATTCCAGTCACACTAAGGATATATGGTTCAGAAACCGCAAGGGGACCTGTCCTGGTCATGTATGAACCCAAATCCAGTAAATCCAGCGGTATTGAAATATCGTAAACACGTAGTTCGCTGACACTGCTCATATAAAGCCGTCCCATATCCGACACAATGTCTCCCTTTAACCCACTGAGTACAAATGTTGCCGCCACTGATAAATGGCTCGGGTCTGCCAGATCGTAAATGTCCATTTGTCCTGTTTCGTCTGAGGCATACAGATATCCTCCCGATGTCGCCAGGTTATTTATTGCAAAATGTCCATAGGTTACATTCCTTGTCCCAAACTCATTGATTACTATTGGAGCAGACGGATCTGTAAGATCCACCGCAGTAATTTCCATGTACGTTGTCCAGCCTATTGAATAAAAACTGGTTATGTACACGTAATTATCCCAAACAGCAGCATCCCAGCCGGTACTACCGAAGTCTCCCGGCATGCCAACTGATCCGAGTGATGACGGTAATGCGGGATTGGCCATGTCGAAGACATCAAGCGATCCCGGATTGTGCACACCTACAAGAATATATTGATCATACGGGCAAACCACCCTGTTCATACCTCCCACCGTTATCTCCGATACTTCCCATGGATTAAGTGGATCGGAAATATCTATCACGTGTACACCATCATACGGGTCCACGAGGTAAGCGTATTGCCCGGATATTTTAATCGTGGAAAGGCCGTCTTCGATTTCCAGATTCGCAACTTCCGTCGGAGTTTCAGGATCGATGATATCGAAAACATCCAACGTGTTTCCACCCTCAACGACGAAGGCATAACTGCCGGAAATATCAACATCGCTGACGGTTGTGGGGAAGTTAACAGTTGCTACCAGATTTATGGTCATCAGGATTTCCAGGTTATCAGAAGTCGCATCAGACTGTCCGTAGGTATTATGAACAATCAGGTTAACTTGATACCTTCCCGCACGAGTGTAAACATGCGTCATAGCAGGTGTGGAGCTTGTTACCGGATCGGTACCGTCACCGAAGTCCCATTCATAGGACTCAATTACATGTGTAGTTGCTACTGACGATGACGCATCAAAGCTGATGTCCTGGCTGGCAAGATAGCCTGCCGCCGCGGAATGTATGAAATTGGCTATCAGAGTACCGGGACCTGGATATATTGGCCCCCCTCCGCCTCCACAACCGCACACTAAAACCGCAACTAGAATGATTACAAGTGAAATTGACTTGAAATGCATGTTCTGACCTCCTGAGGAAATTCTGAAGAGTTTTCTAATTGTAGCTGAAATTATAATTTAGCACTACGATTCCTGAATACCCGTGTATGGGATCATTATACATGAGCATAATGATAAATACAAGTTACCGTCACTGGTCATAACGTCAACCGAGTAAGCCCGGGACCAAATAGTTGAAGAGCATCGCAGTCCGGTTAGCGCGCCTGCTTTGGGAGCAGGAGGCCGAGAGTTCGAATCTCTCCTCCCCGACCATTTCCCAAATCTTAAAATATTGTGTCGATTGCTTCCAGCTATCGGTTTGCAGTGTCGTTAGCTTCCAGCTATCGGTTTGCCGTGTCGATTGCTTCCAGCTATCGTCGGCTATCAGGGTTCCCGGGCTGCGAACTGGTGAAATGAGTTATCAGTGGGAATAAAGAATCCGATCTTTCTTCGCTCTGACCCTCAATACATGATAAAATCTATGACACAGGCTTTCGGTATTTGGTAAACAGGATTAAGCAATGCCTACGAACCCGTACACTCGAATGGAAATTTTCCGCCTGTCGCCGACAACCGGCAAGGCGCTCAGACATCTGAATGTGATGCAGGGACAGATTCTGCATGGACGGGTTTACCGGATGGAGCGGTATGGACAGAGCATGCGGGAAGGCAATGCCGGCGCGGGTTCCGGCGGGAAAGGAGCGAGCGGGGAAATCACCGACACCGGCGGGATCGCGAAAATCGCGCTTGGATCTCACCTTGTCGAGGCGGTCGTGTCCAAGTCGCTTCCCGAAGGCGCTCGTGTGACCCTCGAGGTTATCAAGCTGGCGGATGAGTCGTTCACTCTTCGCCTGATTGAAGTGCTGACTGCGAAATCCGGCGACACTGCGGCTCAAACCTCAGATGGAGGAAAACCATCGCTGGCACAGCCGGCTTCAGACCAAATCGTATTGTCGCCACTTGCACAGGAATCGATAAGCGACACCTCATCTCAGTCGTCCACCGTTCAGAACAGCGCGGGAAAATCGCAGGTCGATATTTCCCCGACGGGCAGAATCGTGGAACTACCTGAATTCGCCGACCTTCCGAAAGCTCTCGTTCAAAACATCCGCGCGGCGATTTCCGAGGGTTTTATCAATCCTGCGGACTTCACCGTGAAAATTCCGACAGTGCGTTTTGCGATTCAGCAGGCGGTCGATGAATTGCAAACCACGCTTGCTCAATTGCCTCAATCATCAACTGCCGCTGTCAAAGAACTTGCGGAATCGATCAACTCGATTATTAAAATGCTTCGACCGCTGATCGTCACAATTCCAGCCGGGGGAATCGAGATCGGAGAATCAATCGATGTTATGGCCGGCGTGCTAAAAGATATCGCGGCGGCTTTGAAACCATCGCTTCCCGCTCAGACTTCAGGCGCCGGTACTGCGGAAGCGGGTCAGGCATCGAGCCGGACACAGCCAGCCTGGAGTTCCGGGACATCGCCCACCGTTCAATCTAATCAACCCGCACAAACCAGTGCATCCCCAGCTCAACCGGCGACCTCTCCAACTGCTCCGACCGCGCAGACTCCCGGTCAGACATCGGTTCCCGTGGAGCCGCCTCAGGTGTCGGCAGGGCTTGAAAAAACCGGATTGCCTCCGCCTGCGGATACTGCCCGGACAATAATCGATCATGGACAAATAATCGATGCAAAAGGTAAGCCCTCATCTGAAATTGAAAATGCCTCAAGGGATGCAGGCGACACTCGATCGCAGATATCGGGACAGTCTCGAAACATTCTCTTTGGCATGAGGATGCTCGCGACTCTTGCCGACCGGATCGCGCGCGCGGAAGGATGGAATGTCGAGCAGTCATCCGTCCTTCAAACCCATGCGTCGCATCTGTCCACGCTCGCGAATGCGCTTGAGGGAACCATTGTCGCGCCGATCATGGCGCACGCGTTCGATTCCCCCGACCTGATCCCGCGACTGCTTCTGTCTCTTCTGTTTCCCGGCGGACATGCGGAGTTCGGAATTCTGCAGCCGGATAAATCCGCTGACAGTCGGCATGGAAAAGATGAGAGCGAAGATTCACGCGGGGACGAGTCCAGATGTGTCGGGGTCATACGAATCAGCACCGACGGACTTGGTGAGGTAGCCGCGAAACTGAATTACCGCGAGATTGATGAGGATGGCGGGGATGAAAGAAAAATTACGGTCTCCGGGCATTTCACAGCCCGACCGGATATCGCGGACGAAATTCGATCCGCACTGAACAACCTTGATAATGCTCTCGATGCCCGCGGAATTGAATCGAACGGCTTCCGCGTGATCGGTCTGGAAGCTCCCGCGAATAATGAAAAACTAAATGATGAAACCAATGACGAGCCGCCTTCTGATAATGAAACGGGAGGTCTGGACATACGGATATGACTCACCGCGACGACATCCGCCGATCGATCGCGCTCGGTTACGACCCCGATAAAGACACCGCACCGAAAGTGGTCGCGAAAGGCCTCGGTCCGCTTGCCGAGGCGATCCTCGCAATTGCCCGCAAACATGAAGTCCACATCCACGAGGACGCCGCACTCGCGCGATCCCTCTACGTCCTCGAACTCGGCCAGGAGGTCCCCGAGGAATTCTATATCGCAATCGCCGAGGTCCTCGCGTTCATTTACAGAATGGACGCGAAAATGCGAAAACAAAAGGGACTGTAGGTATTTCGACTCGGCAATTTAACACGCCAGATCACCGCAACCGACAGTCAGATTGACAAACTGGTGTACGAACTTTACGATCTAACGGAAGAGGAGATAAAAATATTGGAGGAGAACACAGGATGAAAAAGAATCGAATTTATGCCGACACATCCGTTTTCGGGGGCATAATGGATGATGAATTTTCCAGTATTTCCCGTCGATTTTTCGGTGAAGTACGTAAGGGGAAACATATTGTGCTGATTTCTGAAATCACTGCACGTGAACTGCGTGGTGCTCCTCCGGCTGTTCGTAAATTCGTTGCCGACCTTCCAGGCAAGGCAATAGAGAACATCACTTTTACCGCTGAGATGGTGGATTTGAGAGATGCCTATTTATCTGCGAATGTAGTAGGACGACGTTGGAGTGATGATGCCGCTCATGTTGCGGTCGCAACCGTGGCTCGTGCCGACCTTATCATTTCCTGGAACTTCAGACATCTGGTAAAATGGGAGAAGATACGGGCTTTTAATGCAGTAAATCTCAAGTATGGATATCCTCTCATTACCATTCTAAGCCCAAGGCAGGTGATTGATGATGAAAAAGAAATTTGACTGTGTTGAGATGAAACAAAAAGTTCAGGAGCAGGTATACAAAGAAACTCACAAGCTTTCCCGTGATGAGGAATTGGAATATTTCCACCATGCCGCTGACAAGTTCTGGGAGGAGATCAACAGGCTTCGATCAAAACCAAAGAAGCGCAAAGCCTCAAAAAAGAAGAGGGAGTCGGTGAAAGGCTAGCACGGAGGGCGACATTGTAGGTCCCAGTCTTTTGTATGCTAAACTTCAGGCATGGAAGGCAGCAATCAAGTAAAAGCACCCG
>CBDUUJ010000038.1:0-12218 GCA_965370205.1 uncultured bacterium | reverse complement strand
TATTAAAAACCGGTCGAGACAGGATTAAGTTTGTGGGCGGCATAATTTTAATACCAATTCCACTTAATAAATTTTTATACCCGTAACGCAGACTCAGCCTGCCTGCAGGATCGAAAAAATATTTATTTAGTGGAATTGGTCTAAGTAACTATAAATTGAGAAATATTGTGCTTTTTTCGATAGTCCCCGCCTGCCTACAGACTGATTTAGCTTATTTCCGGTAATTTATTTCCTTCCGGCAAACGGATTACGCCTTGAATCGATCCAGCGCAGCATACGGCGGTAATCTTCGGCGGCGCGCCTGTCGCCCTCATCCAGGGCGATCGATCTCATGTCCTCCGCATGTTTCCTCGCGTTATGCCACAGCCCCCTGCAAATCAGGTCCAACAGAATATCATCATTGAATTTTCTGGATGGATATGGGGTCACTCTCATCATGGTGTCGAACATCAGATCCCTGTGCCGCTGATCGATTAATCGCAGGCGATTCATTGAGCCGACCCTCATGCTCGAGCCTCCCAGCGAGCTGACATCACGCGCAATCCAGAATATCAGCCACCCAATCGGACCTGTGACAAGATACAGAATAGTCCATCCGATCGGTGACATCCCGTGCTCCGACGCGCTTCCGAATACACCCGAGGCAATAATGATATGAAGCACCAGACCGATTGTCACAAGTGTGAAAATCACGGATGGCGACAATGCATTTTGATCAACCATGGCTTTCCGACCTGACTGATGTTAGAAAAAAAACAGCCTGCCTGCAACAGGCGATTATGTCCTCAGACAGGATCACCGGCATGAATTTTATTTGATATTCCAGAAATTAAATCCATTAATCACTTGTTTAATCGGTAAGAATCGGGGTAAACTGTATAAAATCGATTCAACCTGATTTAATGTGATGGTATCATATTATCCTCTGAGCAGGACATTAATACTGTACGATGAGCTATCCTTCCGACGATACCGAACGCAAACAGTGCGTTGCTTTTGTCGACCAGATTCTGACTGAGGCCGCCGACAGCCGCGCCTCGGAAATTCTCTTCCGCCCTGAAACCGAAAGGGTCCAGACTTTTTCCCTTGTTGATGGTAAATATGAGAAAGGGCTTGCGATCCCGATGCCCTATTGGGATCTGATCCGCCAGATACTGAAAACCGATTACTTCGGCACCGGACAGCATCAGCTCCAATACCAGGGTATACAATGCATCTTCGAATGGAAAGAGGATAAGTCCGACGTAATCCGGATGCCGATCACCCGAAAGCCCATCCCGGGCCAGCGGAGAGATCGCATTGAGGATATCTTTCGGACTTTTGAGGATCAGAGCTGGGACGCTGTTAAATCAATCTTTCTCTCAATCCTGAATCTTGCACTCGAACAGGGATTTACCGAGATCATCATGGAACTTGACGGGCAGGTGGTCGATGTCCGCTACTTCAGGGAAAAAATCCAGAAAACCAACATGATTATCTCGTCCGATTCCTATGATGCTCTCACGCGGCTCATTGGCGAAAATTATCTCGCCTTCGGTTTCATGACACGCGAATTCAGAGAGAAGGAATACCTCATCCGCATTAAAGAGCTTAACGAGGACATCGTTAATCCGAAAACCTGGATCGAGATCGAAGAGCTGGTATAACTCCTGCAGGCAGACCCATATTAATCAAGCCGAATCAGTAATCCTCTGTGAAAAATTCCCGGTATCCCGTCAATCGTCCAGTTCCGGCTCCTCCTGCCTGATCTGGTCAACCGGCTGGATAATACCGGTAGTTCCATCGTAGTTGAATACCTCCCACCAAAGACCCTCCTCGCCGGTCGCGGGCGCATGAAATTCAGCTATTAATCCGGTCCAGTCGTATACTTTCACAACGGCATCCGATGTAGTCGTGATTGTCCCGCAGGTGTCGCAGTGATCCGCCCAGTGATGCACAAAGTATTTATACCTCCCGGGAAACACCTGGGCGATCGTTATAGTCTCCGGACCGTAGCTCTCGACATCGTCAACATCAAGTTCGGCATAGGGAGGAAATGTCTTATGGCCCATCGAATAAAAAGCGATGTGATAATACTGCCCCTCGATTTCCGGTGTCAGGAGATGACTGTCGATATCGCGTGGAAGCTCGGCCCATGTCAGTACAATCCGGATCTCACCGAGATCAAGTATCGGTGAGAATGTTATGTCATACTCTTTGGTTTCTCCGCCAATTGCAACCACGTTGATATGCGTTGGATTGTAACCGTCCACCTCGCCGTAAATCGTATACGTGCCGGGGTCGAGATTGTAAAAACCGTATTGACCCAATATTTCCGAGATGTCGGTATCGATAATCGGACCGGTCAGATTGTTTACTCCCTCACGGATCTCCAGCCAGACCGATCCGATCCCATCGGCAGTCGTAGCGTCAATGCACATACCGGTGATATTTCCCTTCTCTTCGCTCTGCGGTGCAAGCAGGACTACATCCCCAATCGTTGTCTCCCCGGGAAATATCTCGAACCAGCCGGTAGCGGGGATATAACCCGGACAGGAGAAATCAACGCTCACCTGTCCCGGCGGCAATACGATCAGGCTGTAAATTCCATCTTCTTCGGTTGTATCGCTCTGATATCCGCCGTCGTCGGTCTCAGCGAGAACACCGGTTATCGGCTCATAATTCTCACCGTCCCTGACTACGCCGGTAAGGTTCCCAAGACCCGAATCGATAATTATCTCCAGCGGCTCATCAAGCTCGTCGGTCTCTCCCTCATCATCGGTGACCCTGAACTGTACGTAATAAACTCCAGCCTCTTCCCAGAAACGATCCGCTTCAGATCCGGTCTTTTCATAGATGCCGTCATTATCCCAGTCCCACTCATACAACTGGATCGTTCCGCCATCCGGATCGTACGAGCCGTCATCAAAAAAGTGAACCGGAACCTCCGGAATCTGGATATACGTGTCCGCACCTGCAATTGCAATCGGATTGGAGCTGGTCTGAGTTTCAATTTCAACCGATGCAACCTGCCAGGCATCGATCTGCCCCAGGTTCCCGTCAACCGCCGTGTCGTTAATCCTGACCAGAAGAGGATACTCACCGAGCACTGCACCAAGTTCGTTCGTCAGAGTACCTGCGAACAGGAACCCGTCGCCGATCTGCCCGACATGATTTACACCCACCGTGTCATTAAATAACCCGGGTACTTCAACCGTAACACTGCTGATCGTATCCAGCCCCTGATGATCGAAAACCAGCACCTGGATCGGTGCGAAACTGCCGACACTGGTATCAAGATACGTATTCTCAATCACGACATTAAGCTCATATGCCTCGATCGCGTTAGCTTCAGGAGGGAAATCGTTAACAGGATCGGTAACCTGACCATCCACCGGAACCCAGTTCGCGTCGACAGCATAGCCGAATTCAAATGGAAGATTCTCCGAATAAATCCTGAGCGTTTCAGTCGATCCTTCCCCGCAATAAAAAATCCGCCTGGGCGCTTCTTTCTTGTACGCAATAAAGGGATTCAGCGTAGCTGTTAGTACATCGGATTTGCAGTATTTCCCCTTGATATATCCCAGCATCGGAAACGGCGCGACTCCCTCCGGGAAATCGGTCGGATTGAAAAGCGCGGTGTATCCGTCAGGATTCATCAACAGGGGGTTCCCATTCCCAAGCGAGACACTTCTCCCGCTCGCAGGAAATGTATAATCGGAATTCGTGATGAAAATCCCCCTGACATCGAACCCGGAAAACTTGTCAGCCCCCGGGAATGGATGCTTGAGCGACAGATCGACCTCGATTTCATTGTCCGGATAGAAATGGATATTGCTGAGCGTCAGGCAGTTTGTGCACGGATTGACCTCGAGGAGCCGTATTACATTGAAATGCATCGCGGTGGAGTGCTGGTAGACCACCTCAGCCTGACCATCGTCCCCGATACTGACTTTCCAGAACCCCCAGAGACCCCGATTCATTAGAGTTTCCGATTCCATCTGCCCGGTAAACATTGAGCCATTTGCCGTGACATCCGTTTCAACGGGATCGCCTGCTCCATTACCTCCACAGCCGGCTATCAACAGAACAATAATGAAAAATGCCGTCAAATTGTTAAGTCGCATGGGATATTCCTCGCTCTGAATCTATCATGGATTTTAAACAAACTTATACCCGCTCCGATTCAAACAGGATTTTTACATTCTTATAATACCACACGGAACAGAAATAATACTTGCATAATCCCCCTTTCCTGCATTGACATATGGTTTATCCCTGTCCGGAGGGGCGATCTCCGGTCGCCCGGCATGAGGACATTTTGTCCTCATCCATCCTGCCACTTGAGACATCGATAAATCCATGCGATAATATCATTAGAAAGTCAATTTGTTATTTCTGAACTTCCGGATGGGTTTTCGCATCAAAGTATATGCAGGATTAAAGTCCAAGTACCCATCCGGAGGGAAGGGAGTTTGAGATGATTCCCAAACCCCAGCCCCCTCCAGAAGTGAGCGAGGGCAGCCAAATGCTGGAACGTGTCGCCGCCATCGAAGGAACCAGGTCTGTCGATCGTGATGAAGTACGACGGCAACTCTTCGTCGAGCTGGTCAACAGCAAAAAAACGGAGCTCTACAATTTCGCGCTCCGCCTGACCGGTTCAAAGGAAGAGGCCGAGGACCTCCTTCAGGAATCGTATTTCAAGGCATACAAATATTTCCATCAACTCCGTGACACCGGTAAATTCAAGGAATGGATTTTCCAGATCACCGCGAACCAGTTCAAGAATTATCTTCGCAAGAAAAAAAAGGAAAATACATTCTACCAGGACGACAGCGAGCACCAGTTCTCCGAGCCTGAGAAGGTCCATCGCAATCCGGACGAGGTTCATTTCCAGAACGACCGGACAGCGATTGTTCAGAAAGCTCTTGAACTGATCAGCCCGAAGATGCGGAGTGTCCTTGTGCTTTTCGAGATCGAGGGCTACTCAATCGAGGAAGTTGCCTCCACTCTCGGCATAAGCCGAGGAACCGTGAAGAGCAGACTCCATTATGCCCGCAGGAAACTCCGTGAAGTACTTGAGACAGGCCGGCTAAAGGGGAAAATTCATTTCTGACCGTGCCGAGGGGATTCAGAGGGGCGAAATTCAGCAAAAGGAATTAAGGCGAACAGGCAACAATGAACAGGAAGTTTTTCAAAATCAACAATTGCAAACGATACCAGGATCTCATACAGAAACGTCTGGACGGCGAGATCACACCTGAAGAAAATCGGGAGCTTGACGATCATCTCGCCGACTGTCCGCAGTGTCTCGATGAATTAACCTCCTTCGCCGCAGTGCAGGACCTTCTCATTGACGCGCTGGATAACCCGGTCGAGGTTCCCGAGGAACTATTCGAAAACCTTGCCGACGAGCTGGAAGAAATTAAACCCGCTCGCGGCCTGCACGCACTTCTCGCTCACCCGTTTTTCACCACATATCGAAACATTGCGCTCGCTGCAACCAGCCTGGTCCTGGTCGCCGTTCTCACTCTGAGTGTCGGAGCAGGCGCTTTCGGAAAATACAGTCACGAAGCACCTGAACAATTGAGTCCCGCCGATTCCCAGGCCCTGATTCTGACAAACTGCGGCGACGCAATCGTGCTCTCCGGCGATGAGGGCGACCCCGACCGCTACTCCGCCGCGCTCGATGACCTGGAACGGGCATACCGGGAAGCTCTGGGACAGGAAACGGGCAAGGATACCGAAGGTTATATTCACACCTCCTGGCATGACGGGGAGAGCGCAACTCCCATACGATAATTCCGCCTGACAACATGGCAGAATGTTCCGACCGAGGAGGTTCCTCGGTCGTTCTGATGTCAATGAATAAAATTAAAGCATCATGCACTCCTTAATAAAAAATATCCTCCGCTTTACCGGCATTGCGATACTGATCCTTTCAGTCATTGCAATCCCGGCACTGTCACAGGACTGGGAGGATGGCTTCCCGGTACGAATAACCTACCAGGAGCTTGATGGCGTGAACTTTGGATCTGTCGATGTCGACATGACTATGACATTCCCGATGGGAACTCCCCTGCTCGCCCGCGAGACCGCCATGAGAAGCGCGCTGTCAGCCCTTCACGACATCTGGAACATTGAAAGCGTGCATGAAGATGTCCGGGTAATGCTCGGACCTGTGGTTCCGATGGATGTCCAGCGCACCGTGTCCGGTATCACCGGCTCCAGATTCATCATCGCAATGATGGATGCGTTCGAAACGGTGTCGGACGCCGGCTTCTCAAGATTCCAGGTCGATACTTCAATAACCGCAACTGAAAGGGTCATGGCGCCAAGACGGGCTGCTTACGGTGAATATCCCGACGCGCCCAGGTTCTTCGCGTGGGTCATCGGGGAAGGCTGGCCGGAAGGCGGCTCCGGTCATGAGAACTGGGTGATCGCTTCCATGATCAACTATTCCGCCTCGATACTCAGTTTCCGGAGTGAGCTTGGGCGGTTCCCACGGTCATTCGCGGAGCTACGGGAAAATAATCAACTCCTGATCGAACCACTGAATCCATATACCGGCGAGCCTGTGAAGGAGGTCACCGATATCAGCCCCGGTGATATTTCATACCGGTATATTGACAACAATCGGGTTGTGCTTCTGACATATATTCAGGTGGGAAATCAGTCGGATGTGGTCAGGCGTGAGATAAATGTCTCCTCGTCCGGAGCGTTTGATCTCCTCTATCGACAGACCTCGGACCTGTCCGAAACCGACAAGCAGGTTGCGCGTTATATCTTCCAGATCGCACAGATTTTAAACGAATACTACTACCAGCATCTCGACCTCCCCTACCGCGTTCCACAGTGCGAGGCGGAGGGTTTCGCCTATGTCAGTTTCATGAATCCCTACACCCTTCAGGATGCCCAGCAGACCGACGCGCTCACACAGCGTCCGGGCGACTACACATATAACCGCATCTCATCCTCCGCCTATTTCCTCGTTGGTTACGGCAACTCCGGCATTGCGATTCTGAGAGTCAGCAAGGATTTCGCCGCCCCAGACATGGAAATGGGAACCCTCAGAACTCAGTAACCTATTCCACTATTCTCCCTTATCGTTAACTCGACGATTCTGACATTCCAAATGGATTATTTTTGCCTTATTGATTTTTATCTGTGATAATATTCAAAGGCACCTTTTTCATTCTGACAGGGCATGTAATTACTTCTCACATCTGGAGGCTGAGATATGCACAAATTTACATTTGCTGCAATGGTGGTAGTGCTGTTTCTTTTTACAATCAGTTGTTCAGGCAACGGTGGAAGTCCCATCACACCTAATGCCGGATCCGGGATAACATCCGGAGTTGAATCTTACGGGACAAATAATCCATCCGTCCTCTGGGGGTACTACGACCTCTACTTTGATTTCGAGAACCAGACAGTTGAGGCGGTTCCGAACCGTAATGTCATGTTCACGGCCAATGTTGTTCAGTTCGTGAATAATCCTGCTGCGAATCTTTCATTCATAATCCACGGTACTCCGGTTGATCCCGGCGACGCATGGGTCGATGTCGACATCGATGTCGGCATTACGCATCCATTCCCGAGTTTTCACCAGTATGATGGCTGGGATGTACGGGGTATCTTCATGGGTGCCGGCTCAGGAACAATGGATTACAACGCGGCTCTGAAGTATCCTGTATATGGCACTGATCAGGAGATGTATGACTACGATCTTGGTGACGATCCCGAAATCGGTTATACAGATCCCTATGATGGGCTTGTCGGCATGCCTGACGGTTACACCCGATGGTGGAACGCTGCTGAGTTCACCGACCCGGGTCCTCTCGGATACACTGAGGGCGCACTCGCAACTCCCGGCTATGCATCATCTCTTACCGCCACACTGAATCCCTACAAGTACTTCTGTGATGATCTCGGTGTGGAAGATGATCTGTGGACCTGGTTGAATGATGGAACCAACGCAGACAATCACGGTATTTTTACCGCCGGCGCGACCAACACGAGGAACTACTACCTCCGCTTCCCGACGCCTGATCCCAATGTGAGTTATGGCTACGCCATTGCCGCGACATGGGGCGAGGCTCCGGGCGAGCCACCTCCAGCCTGTGTTGAAAACGCTGTCGAGGCTATCGCTTTGACTGTTGATGTCACCGATAACATTTATTATGTTGACGCGGGTAATAATGGCGGCAACTTCATCGCTGACATCCATGTCTGGAGCTGGGATCATGATTCTACGGTCGAGACTGAGTACATTCAGCCATCCACGATCTTTATCGAGTCGGATGTTATCGGCGGAGCAGTTGACATCGGAGGTGCTGGAACCGTTGGCGGAACGAATTATTCCACCTACAGTTGTGATATTCCAACAACTACCGTAACCAGTTCGGATGACTCCGAATTCTGGGTAATCTGCGAGTACTCCGACTACGATTACACCTGCAAGTATCCGGGTGCCGCACCGACAGACGTACTCGCGGCATTCTTCCGATTCGACCTGCCGATCAGCGATACAAATCCGAACTTTCCACCGGATGCTGAAATTCTGCAGCCTGACCCCGCTTACGCCACTGTTAACAGGGGTTATCCGGTTGATGGCAGCGGATCGAGCGATCCGGACGGCGATCCACTGATATATGCATGGGATCTCAATGACGATGGTGTGTTCGGTGACGCAACCGACGATGCCTGGACCGTGGAAGGAGACAGCTCTCTTGTGGCAGTCAATGTACTCTTCCAGGTCAGCGGCACTCTCGATTTCCACCTGCGAGTGGATGATGAAAAAGGCGGTCAGAATATTGATGACGCCACAGCGGAAGTATATCTGCACTACGGCGGGCATGACAGGTATGGTTTCACTCTTCCAACCCAGCCGGAGAGCGGGTACGACGACGCCTGGCCGGCCGCAGGCATTGACGTACAGGACGATCTCTGCGTGATGAACCTTTCCGGTGGAACTGCTGTGCAAATTTATCGAGCAACAGGCGCATTTTATCCTCCCGAGGGATATATCGCATCCCGATACACAAATAATTACAACACTTTCACCGATGTAATCCAGGAAATAACTTTCTCTGATACGACCTCCAATCGTCCATGGTGTTTCGTGGACGGTCTGAACAACAACGGAACCGCCAGCTTCATGGCCGGCGCATGGACCGCCGATCAGCCATGGATCCTTTTGGACCCGGACTATCTTGACAACCCGTTATACTCATCCGTTGCAGCATACTGTGATGGCTGTGGAACCGGAAATGGTTACAACACAAACTGGGTAGCTGACTGGGCCCATGATGGTCTGCCCGATCCATGGTACGTTTGTTGTGACGCAACCAACTCGTTTACAACCGGCAATCATATGTACATTTTATTCGTGTACGACAACACCGGATGGGCCGGCGCCAATCCCGGCTCCCCCGATGGCGATTATGTAGTGCGCCGGATTGCTCCCCCGTACGATTCAACTGCAGGCCCAAACACCTTCCGAAACAGGCCCACGAACATCGGGACCGGCACCGGACTTGTCGACGACAGCGATCACGAACATATCCGTCTTGCGGTCGACTGCGATCCACAGGAAACCGATCTCACTTATTCGGAACTCATGTTTATTCTCGACAGCGAAGACGATGTGGAGATCACGGATGTCAACTTCTGGCATCCAAGCCCTTCAATCGGAGATCAGGCAGTCAGTTACGGCACTATCCCCTCCGGGAGTTTCGCCGGAACTCCTCTCGATATTGAGATGATTTCCATGAGCGCATCAGGCGAAATCCAGAACAGGCTGGTTGTCCTCGAAGACGACGGAATCGGCGGATGGTTCCTTGAAGTTTGGGATATCAATATCAGCACCGGCAGTACACTGCTTTACACAAGTGCTCCAGGCACCGACACCGCCTACCGCATGGATATCGATGGCGCTACCGGCGATGCGCATGTGTTCCACGATGACGGAACCGGCAACATCGCCGTTACTGTATTCCAGTGGTAAGCAACTCTATTACCCGGATATCATTCGACTTTTACCAACACCCCCCGCATCGACGGGGGGTTTCTTTTCGGAGCGGGGACGTCCCGTCGTCGGGCCTGATGACATCCTGTCATCATCAATCCCCGCGTGATATACTCCATCGATCATGCTCTCTGATGCTCCACTGCGTGCGATCCTGCTCGATGTCGGCGGTCCGATAATTGACGAGCGCCCGGATTACATCAACGGACAGGAGATCGTCAGAAATCTGCTCCGGGAAAAGCTCAATCGCGAGATCACCGACGCGGAAATAAATAATGCCCGGGAACAGGCAATTATGTCGTGGTCGCCCAGCTTCACTAAAGCGATTATCTGGCACTTCCTCAAACCCGACCGCGAACGCACCTCAATCCTGTACAACGAGGCAATCAGGCGCATCTTTACTCATCGTGAAGATGTCACCCTCGTGGATGGTATCGAGGAGATCATCCCGAAACTTGGAGAGAGCTACAAACTTGCGCTTGCCGGAAATCAGCCGATTTACATGAAGGACAAACTCGACCGAACCGGGCTGATGAAATATTTCACATCCACCATCCTCAGCGCCGACCTCGAACTGCATAAACCCGACAGCAGATTTTTCCTTGAGATCTGCCGACGGATTGAAGAACCGCCCGAAAACTGCTGCATGATCGGCGACCGTCTCGACTGCGACATCTATCCCGCCAATGTGCTGGGCATGCGGACGATTTGGGTCAGGGTCGGTCCTCACGCGGTTCAGCAACCCAGAATCCCGGAGGACGTGCCGGATGCGACTGTTGAGTGTATATCGGAAATTCCGGATATACTTGCGGACTTTCAAAGGGGAGAATAACAACAGGAGAGGATCCGAACCATTTTCACCGTACTGAAGATTCTCGCGATACTTGGGCTTCTTTATTTCCTTGTCAGAAAAAAAATTGACCTTGGCCTTGCGCTTGCCCTGTGCACGATCGCAACCGGCGTGCTTTTTCTCGTCCCGCCACTTACATTTGCTTATACAGTCTGGGCCTCAACAATCAGTTGGGACACCATCTCCGTTCTCCTGCTTGTGGTTTTCATTCTCATTCTCTCAAGCAGCATGAAGGAAGCCGGCGCGCTCGAGCAGCTTGTTGGATCGGTGAGAAATATCTTCGTCGACAACCGCTTCACAATCGGCGCTCTCCCCGCGATGATCGGGCTTATGCCGGTACCCGGCGGAGCGCTCATCTCGGCGCCGATGATCGAGGACCTCGCGGATGAGGCGGACCTGTCTCCTGAATATCGCACCTATCTGAACTACTGGTTCCGTCACGTGTGGGAATATTCATATCCGCTTTATCCGGGATTGATCCTCTCGGCTGTGATTCTCGATATCGACCTGACCAGGCTGATTGCCTACCAGTTTCCCTTAAGCCTTGCGGCGATTCTCGGCGGCTCGATTTTCGGTTTGATCGGAATCCGGAAACATTTCAGGCCCAGGCTGAATGGAAAGGATTTGTGGAAACAGCTTGCTGAATTCATCAAAGGCTTCTGGCCGATACTGTTCATCATGATCGCGCTCGTTGGATTCAAACTGCCGTTTATTCTTGTGCTTCTTGTAATCGTTCCGCTCTTCGGACTCGTCGGCCTGGGACTGAATAAATTCATTAAAGTCGCATGGAAGGCGCTTGATTATAAAATCATCGGAACAATTTACGCGGTGCTTGTGTTCAAGGACATAATCAACGAGTCCGGCGCGGTTGAGGAATTATCGATAGTGTTTAATGAATGGGGAGTTCCGGTGATCGTGCTGTTTATCGTCCTGCCGTTTCTGATAGGTTACCTGAATGGAATCACCCACGCGTATGTGAGCGTCGCGTTTCCCCTGCTCCTGCCATTTTTCCTCGGGTTGAATGGCGAGGTCGATTTATCCAAAGTGCAGCTTGCCTACACATTCGGATTCATCGGAGTGCTTTTTTCACCCGTGCATCTCTGCCTTGTTCTCTCAACGAAATACTTCAACGCCGATCTGAACGGTGTTTACAAAAAATTGGTACTTCCGTCTGCGGTCATGGCGGCTGTGTCTCTGTGGATTTATTTTTCCTGAGATTAACACTGGAGATTAATACTGGAGATTAACACCGGAGATTAATACCGGATAGCATTAAGTATTTTGTCAATTAAATATTTCCTTGCCGTAGCGCTGGCATCCCTGCCGGCTGTAACGCTGGCATCCCTGCCGGCTGTAACG
>CBDUUJ010000037.1:0-12449 GCA_965370205.1 uncultured bacterium | reverse complement strand
AATAGTGTAAAATCATCCCACGCCCATTCACTACGGTGCCACTATGGATTCCGGACCGATTCTCTACATTGTCGCCACACCCATCGGGAACCTCGAGGATATCACCCTACGGGCTATCCGGATTCTTGGCGAGGTCGATGTTCTCGCGTGCGAAGATACACGCCGGACGAAAAATCTCCTTGATAAACACAAGATCCCAGGACCGAAAAAAATCATCTCCTATCGCGAGAAAAATGAAAAAAACGCCGCGCCGGGAATTATCAAGCTGCTCAATGAGGGGAAATCAGTCGCGGTCTGCTCCGATGCGGGATATCCCGGTATCAGCGACGCGGGTTACCGTCTGATAAAAGAGGCTGTTGAGAATAATATAAAAGTGGTCGTTATCCCCGGCGCGAGCGCGATTCCAACCGCGCTCCTGTCATCCGGACTCCCGACCGACAGCTTCACATTCCTCGGTTTCCCCCCGCGAAAATCCGGTCAGAGAAAACGCTTCCTGATCGCTGAGAAAGAAAATCTTCACACACTTGTGATCTATGAGTCGCCGTTTCGCGTTGTAAAACTGCTGATCGATGCGCTTGAAGTCCTCGGAGACCGTAAAGCTGCGGTGTGTATCGAGCTTACAAAAATGTTCGAGAGGACGAATCGGGGATATCTTTCTGAACTGATTGAGGAGTTCGAGGGAAAGAAAATAAAAGGTGAGGTGACTATCGTTATTGCCGGGAACAAGCCGGATTTCATACGCGAGCCACAAGATTCAAAATAAACATGCGCCGTCTTCATGTCCATATAAAAGGTGTCGTCCAGGGAGTCGGGTTCCGGCCTTTTGTTCACTCACTTGCAGAGCGATTCGATCTCGCCGGATGGGTGATAAACGACTCCCGGGGCGTTGAGATCGTCGTCGACGGAGCTGACGATATCCTTGGATCATTTCTATCTGCTCTGGAAAATGAATCCCCGCCGCTTGCGCAGATTATCAGGGTCGATCACGAAATTATCGAGATTTCCGATTCCCAAAAATGCACCGGATTTGAAATCCGCCGAAGCGTTCCGGTCGAAGGTGAAAGGGTTCTTATCAGTCCCGATGTGGCTGTCTGCCTCGACTGCCTTTCGGAGATGTACGAGCCCGCTGATCCACGCTACCGATACCCGTTCCTGAATTGCACAAATTGCGGTCCACGCTTCACGATCATTGAGGACCTTCCCTACGACCGTCCAAACACCACGATGCGCGAATTTCCCATGTGCGAAATGTGCAGGGGTGAATATCAGAATCCATCCGACCGACGTTTTCATGCACAGCCGACCTGCTGTCCCGAATGCGGACCCTCGCTCTCATTTTTCGATGCCGACGGTCATGAAGTCGAGGGCGATCCGATCAACCTGGCAATCGACACTCTAAAATCCGGGAAAATTATCGCAATCAAAGGGATCGGCGGATTTCATCTCGCGTGCGATGCCGCAAATCCAGATGCGGTCAGGCGTCTACGGGAGCGGAAACATCGCGAAGCAAAACCGCTCGCTGTTATGGTCGGTGGAATCAGTGCCGCGAAACGTCTCGCGCATGTGAATGATGACGCCCAGAAAGCTCTCCTTTCTCCCGCCCGACCAATAATAATCCTTCCGGAACGATCGGATTCCCCAATAAAAAATGACAGCACTTACGGCGTGACCGGCGGCGTCCGGACTATCGGAATAATGCTGCCGTACGCTCCGATCCATCATCTTCTGTTCCGACCCCTTCCCGTCGATCCGCCTGATAAATCATCGCCAATTACACTGCCTGAGGAAATCGGAGGACCATACGGCTCCAAACATGATGCTTTTATCGCGCTTGTCATGACGAGCGGAAATATCTCCGATGAGCCGATCACCGCCGATAATGACGAGACATTTGCCCGTCTGAATGGAATCGCCGACGCGTTTCTTATGCACAACCGAAAAATCCATCGACGGGCGGATGACAGTGTCGCGACAGTCCGCGACGGGGTCACGACGGTCTGGAGATGGGGTCGCGGACATGTTCCAAGGCCGGTATTCCTGCCTGAATCGCTGCCATTTGTGCTCGGTGTCGGCGCGGAATTAAAAAATACGGTCTGTCACATCCGCGATGACAAGGCGTTCGTGAGTCCGCATATCGGGGATCTGAAAACCTTCGAGACCTACGAATATCTCCTCGAAACCATCGAGCACCAAAAAAAAATTCTCGATGTGCAACCTGAATATGTCGCGTGCGATATGCATCCCGACTATCACTCAACCCGCTGGGCGCAGGAGAAATCGGGTCTTCCAATAATCGAGGTTCAGCACCATCACGCGCATGTCGTTGCCCTGATGGCAGAAAATAATATCCTCGATGAGGAAATTATCGCGTTCGTGATGGATGGAACCGGCTACGGCACCGACGGCGCGATCTGGGGCGGCGAAATCTTCCGCACAACTGTAACCGATTCCAATCGCCTGGGACATTTCACGTATGCCCCCCTTCCCGGCGGCGACGCGGCAACGAAGGAGGTCTGGCGATCAGCCCTGGGTCGCTTATGGATCGACGGTCAAGGACTCCCGGATGAATTCCGACCACTCTTTACTGAAGTCCAGCCTGAGAAAATCAACATGGTCGAGGGTATGATCCGCGCGAATGTCAACTGCCCTCAGGTCAGTTCGCTCGGTCGACTTTTCGATGCCGCCGCGTTTATTGCAGGAATCAGAGGCAGCGGCATTGACGCAGATTATGACGGGCAGTTCCCGATGCTCCTCGAAGCCGCATGTGATGGAAACATTGACATTCCATTCGATGATTCAATTCTCGACAGGCTAATCGCAACCGATAAAAATGCAGACATCCTAATTAACGGCGATGAAATTATCAGACAGCTTGCCCGTAAATGTCTCGACGGTAACTCAACTACCGAAACCGCAAAATTCTTTCATCGGGTGATCGTTGAAATCCTCACGCACACAGCATATTCAGCTCGCGAAAAAACAGGTCTCGATACAATCGGCCTGACCGGCGGATGTTTCATGAACAGAATCCTTCACGAGGAATTAAAATCCCGCCTTGAGAATTCCGGATTCCGCGTTCTTACACATCGGATAATGCCGACCAACGACGGCTGCATCTCCCTCGGACAGGCCATATGCGCGGGTTATCGGGTAATGCAACAGGACCAATCCGAATAAATAAAATTTGATTAATATCCGGGGACACTTTGTTTTTACTTTCTGCGATGATGAATAAATAAACGGGGACATTTTGTTTTTGCCTTCTATGATCCTGAATTATTCAAGAATCTGCGGGGCAAAAAAAAGTGTCCCCTTGATTACAATTTATCCATCACCGATTTCGGTTTACTTGTCAGCATATCGGTCGTACCGGCCCTGTCATCGACCCATATTTTTATACTCACTCGCTCCGATTCCTTCCTCAATTCCAGACGACACCTGTTAATGAGATCGAAAATTTCATCCCATTCGCCCTCGACAATTGTGGACATCGCGTTCAGCTCATGGGGAAGTCCGCTTTCCCTGACGATTTTCAAAATACCCGCCACACATTCCGAAAAGTGCGGACCCTTATCGAGTGGTATCATCGCGAAAGAAACAAGCATGGGATTATCCTCCATGGATAGAAATTAACAAGAACATAACAGCAACCTGATTATACTTGAAAATATTCCGGAGGCGCCACCAGGCTCGAAGTTCCGGTGGCGCCTCCAAGCGAGTCTTCGAGCTTGAAGGTGACCTGCCATCACTGTAATGTTACGGTATAATCAACATGATGAAAATCGGCATTATCACATCGTGGATGCGTCTCGGCTGGGGAGTCGATCTCACTCTTCACCTCACCGCGAGCGCACTCTCATCGCTCGGTCACGAAGTCCGTCTGTATACCGCGAACCATGACGGTTCCTTCGCACTCGCGCCGTACGAGCTGATCCACACTCCGGTTGTCCCGCATCGTTTTTTTCCACGGTTCGAATGGCGTGCGCGACGGTATATCAACTATTTCAACGAGCAGCCCGACGAAATCTACCTGATCGCGACCCAGCCGTATTTCTACTATCCCTGGTTCCTGAAAAAGCCGGTCGTGAATTATGAATTCGGAATCGTGCCGACATCCGGATTCTCGTGGCGTAAAAAATTGATGTGGTCCTATATGCGCTTCTCGCAGTTCTGGCTCTATCACCCGATGGCGGACGCGCTCGTGTCGAATTCGGAATTCACAAAGCGCGCGCTGCCATTTTTCGCAAGACGGAAAACGTTCCCGATCTATCACGGAGTCGAGCATTACGATCCACTCCATACCGATCATAAAAAACTCTTCCCGAAACCGATGCTGCAGCCGGTTCCGGGCGATCCCGATAACCCGAAAGAGGTTCCGGTAGACCGTCGAAGCGATGATGAATTGAGGAAAGAATTCCGGGAGGAGCTGGGATTTGCCGATGATGATATCGT
The DNA here is from genome assembly GCA_965370205.1 of uncultured bacterium. Lineage (GTDB taxonomy): Bacteria > JAJVIF01 > JAJVIF01 > JAPKYR01 > JAPKYR01 > CBDUUJ01. The sequence goes on along the minus strand of CBDUUJ010000037.1, from coordinate 7,997 downwards.
GGGCTTGTATGTCGGGCGGATCAGACCTGTCGATCAGCCCTACAAAGGCACGCAGGAACTTTTCGATCTCATTCCGAAATTGAAAAAGGAATTTCCCCATCTGAAGTGGGTGATGGTCGGGCTTGGAACTGAAGATGATGCTGAGTTGTGCAGGAAATCGGGGATCGTGCCGCTTCTGAATCATCCCGACTGGAAAATGCGGCAGGTTTTCGTCGGTTGCGATTTGTACGCGACCGCAAGTAAATGGGAGGGATTCAATCTGCCGATTCTCGAGGCGCAGTATTTCGGGAAACCGGTTCTGGCGTACAGGCTTGCTGCGCATCCGGAGGTGGTGAACGACGGGGTTACGGGATTTTTAGTGGAGAATAGGGATGAGTTCGGCGAGAGGGTTCGTGAGTTGATCGGGGACAGGGAACTTCGGGAGCGGATGGGTCGTGAGGGACGAGAATGGGCGAAGAGATTTAACTGGATGAACTGCGCGAAGGAGTTCGAGAAGTTGTTTGAGAGAGTAATCCGGCCGTCAGGATGACGGCGGTACAGCCGGCAGGAAGGGGCTGTTGGAAAAATGGAGAAATAATCCGGTACCCCACCCTTTAGGGTGGGCGATTCCAGATTTCATGCGGCTTCCACCCACCCTAAAGGGTGGGGTACCGGAAAAAATTGTTTTTTTTCAACGGCCCCTGGAAGCCAGCGCTACGTGATGTCGAGAATTGAAAATTGTTGTGATGTCCGGTAATGAAAAAATAACAGCTCTAATCATCACCTACGCACCCGACAGGGATGTGCTCTCGGCGTGTGTCGAGTCGCTTCGCGCGCAGACCCCGTCCGAAATCGCGCCACAAATTCTGATCGCTGATAATTTCGCGGAATCCGATCCCGATCATGAGGTTGTTCTTTCTTTCCAGGCTGATGATTGCAGGGTCCAGACAAATAATCGGAATCTCGGATTCGGTGGAGCGATCAATAACGCTCTCAGTTTGATTGAGACCCCGTATGTGCTTATTTCTAATTTCGATATTGTCTACGATCCGCAATATTTAAAATCCGCGATTGACCGGCTTGAGTCGAGCGGGAAGGATGTCGTCGGAATTGCGGGAAAGACGCTTTTCTATCCTCCCAATGCCGATGAATCCTGGCCCGGACGGGGTCCCGGCGATCCGCCTCTCGAAATTGGTAGAGGTACCGGCGGAGTTATCGACAACACCGGAACTCTGGTCAACGGTCTCATGCTCGCGTACAACCGTGGGGTCGGGCAGATCGATATCGGGCAGTTCGATGAGCCGGATCGCCCGATGGGAGGGTGTTTCGCGGCGTTTCTGGTTAGAAAAGATGCATTCAGGCCGTTAAATCAGGGTGGAATCGGGCTTCTGGACGCTCCGTATTTCATGTATTACGAGGATATCGACTGGTGCTACCGCGCGAATCTTCTGGGATTTCAAATTTTCTATGAGCCGAAAGCTGTCGCGTGGCACCATCACTCTCTCACAACGAGAGATAAACCGGTTTTTTTCAAGTACCACCTCATCCAGCGGAATCTCTACCGCACAATTATGAAAAACATGCGAACCCGCACGGTTATCAGGCTCTGGGCGCTTCACGCGAGGCTGCACATCCGCCGCGCGAGGATCGAAAAAGAGTTTGGCACGGTTACTGCAAGAATACTGTTTGAAACACTGGCCTGGGCTACGGTCGGAATGATTGTACGTATCCCGATCCAGCATAAAAGGCGAGTGTCCGATACTGAAATTATCGATCTCGCGACAGGCGAGGAAGGGCATCTCGATGACCTGACCCTTCGTCCTCGTGCGGACTTTCGCAACCCGCTCGCGTCGCTAGTGCGGCTCAGGAAACTGTATCCTGATGATCCGGCATGTGAGATAATATCAATTGTGGAGAAACTCGCAAGTGGAGAGAATGATACATCACTGGTTAAAAATGCAGCAGAGCTTGCGGGAGAGAAATGTCCCGGACTTCTTGCATTATTAAAGCAGATTACTGTAAATCAGATTTAATAAGTGTGATAATATTTAAATTATTGGAAATCAACCACAGTATTTGAGAATGAATAAGAATGACGCTGATAGAAGATGATAAACATCGTAGCACAGCACGGCAGTGCGTTCCCCTGGTTATGTTAGAGGGAAACGAATCGTAACGCACTGCCGTGCTGTGCTACGGAGGGTGTATTCTCAGCGATGAATAAACCGAAAACGCAGATCGCTTAACATATAAAATTCTCATACAGCAACAAGGAGGTCCGCAAATGACCCCAAAAGGATTTTCTATTCTGCATCTTTTATTACTGGTGTTCGTTTTCGCGCTTGCAGGATGTTCAGGATCGGGGGAAAGCCCGATCACGCCAGACCCGGTCGGTGACGTTCCGGACATAACAGCCCAGACGGGGACAGATAATCAGGATAATGAGACAGGAGGAGCCTGTCGCATGGTCTGGGGATTCTACGATATCGCGTACGATTCCGAGTCCGGTGAGATGGAAATTGTTCCCCTCAGGCAGGCGGAATACACATTCAATGTGACCATGTTCCTGCAGCCGCCAGCCGGCGATCCTACAAATCTTGGGCTCACAATTATCGATGCGTCACAGTTCACAACGAACGGAAATATCGATCTCGACATAAGTATCACTCATCCGTTCCCCGGAGCGCCCAAGTTGACGGGATTCGATGTAATGGGTGTGTTCATGGGCGATGGCGCTATTGCGAGTTACCAGGATCCATCGGTGATCTATCCCGCAACCGGCGGAATTGATGCGATTCTCCGTAATTCGGATGGTTACACGCGATGGATGAACGCGACGGAATTCACCCAGACGGGTCTGCTTGGCTTTACGCAGGGATCGAAAGGAATTCCGGGATTCGCGCCGACATCCACAATCAACGGCTATAAATATTTCTCCGAGAGCCTGAGCGCCACGGACGATCTTCCGACATACTTCCAGACTGCGGCGAATATTACTAATAGAGGAAGTTTCCAGGCGGGCAGCACTCTGTCGCGAAGATATGAGATCAAATTCCCCCTGTCACCAACGGGTCCGATGATCAGGTTCCAGTACGCGATTCTCGCGAGTTGGGCTGCATCCGATCCCGGAAGCTGGCCGAGTCCCGGCGTAAGCGATTTCCCTCCCCCCGCGAATCTCCAGGAAGCGATTCATGTCGCTGTCACTGATAACGGCTCGAATCTGTATTACGTCGATGCGACCGATTTCGGTGGAGATCTTAAACTCCAGATTGAGATTTTTGACTGGCAGGGCGCCGCGAATCCTGCGGGTATCCCCGGAGAGATTTCACATATCTGGATCGAGGACTCTGGCGGTCTGGTTATTCCCGGCGGATTCACGGATGTGCTTCCCGGCGCGACTGTAAGCGCGGGATGCGGGAATTCATCGGTGTTTACAGTCGATATAACAGGCTGTACTCCTCAGGGAGCCGGACGGCAGGAATTTCTGATCGCCGTCGAGAGCGCGTTGCCAACCAACTACGACAACGGTTTCGGTTCTCCGTTTCCGGCATCGGCGCCGCTTTCCGCGTTCAACCGGTTCAACATCAATATCGGGAACACAAATCCATGCCCGACACCGACCGTAACCAGTCTCCAGCAGCCTATCGTAAATGTAAATGATGTCATGCCTGGATTCGGATTTAACGGAACGAATTTCCAGTCAGGAACACAGCTTATTGCTGCGCTGTATAAAACCTCAGGAAATATTATTGGTACAAACGTGCAGGTAAATACTTCGACGACAGCGCAGGCGGATTTCGATTTCAGCGCCGTGTCCGCCGGAATGTACGATTTCTATTTCATGAACGGATGCGGTGTGCCGGCAACTCTTTTAACTGGCGCACTTGAGGTCAACACACCGCCGACATCCACGGGAATCACCGGTCCCGCAACTGGTGACGGAAATTACGGTGTGGCGACTTATAACGCGAATGCATCCGATTCCGACACAGATCCGATCGATGTTCTCACCTATTCGTGGACTGTCACCGAAACACTCAGCGGGACAACGGTTATCGGACCGACTCCGGGAGATCCGTTCGGCTTTGATTTCTCCACGATTGCGGTCGGGAAGTATGACGTTGACTGTGTCGTATCCGATAGCTACGTTCCCGCCGATCTCAATTTGAATTACCCGATTACCCGTACAAATACACAGCCGATCATCGGAACGCCATCAGGGATAACGCCTGTATGGTTTAACCTTGATACGTTTACTTACAACGTGGTCGCTTCAGATATCGATCCTGGGCAGACGCTTACCTACACCTGGAGCTTTGAGCCTAAGGGAAACCCGCCGAATTATACAATTCCCGGAGACCCGATACCTGGCGATGTCACGATCAATTTTTCCTCAGTCTGTACCAGCACAGGAAATTGGAATCTTGCGTGCCGTGTTGATGACGGCTCCGGAGCCGGAAACGCGACCGCGGATTCACCGGTTTTCGCCATCTATGTGGCCGATGATCCATATGTTAGTCCGATTCCTCCGGGAATGTTCAACCAGGTTGTAGTTCCGGGGATGCCTTCTCTTCAGGGAGTTGCCGGGTGTCCATTTTTCTGGGATTCATTCTATGGTCCCAATGGCGGCTGGCCGTTTTCTCATCCTGACATTTCCATCCTGTCGGGTCCGAGTCTCGGCATGGCCGGAGTGATGGTCCTTGCAGATGAAGTCGGCGCGCTGGTTGGTCCCTTGGGTCTCGGTATAATGGGTTTTGCCCATTACACCTGCCCGTACACAAGCGGCGCCATACCGTCATGGACCTGGTTAACAACCGGACAGTGGCCTGCGCCTGGTTGCCCCGATATGATTCCATCGGTGATTCATTTCGATGGCAACTCCCAGGGTGAATTGTTTGTATCAAACAGCCAGATGACCGGCAAGCTTGGTGTTTTCGCTGTTCCCGATCCGTCCGCTTTCTCGCATTACCTCGTTGGCGGGCCATATCTGAATGATCTTTACACATCGTTACCGTCTGTCCAGATGCCTGATGTCGCTGTCGATACAACCGCAGGCTTCGATATGGGCAATCCGGGCACTCCGATGAGCGCGCCGCTGTATGGGCTTTACACACAGGATCAAAGTTCGATTTTAAATCTCTGTGGCGGACCGCTTATGGGACCCCTGGCGCCGAATCCTGTCAATTTCCTGGAGTTTCCATCAGGTGGAGCGCAGCCGGTCGGCACTCCGGTCGATGCGGCGGGATCGGTCGGCGTTGTTGCGCCACTTCCGGCACTAATGGTCGGTGCAGGTCCCGGTCTGTTTAATGTTGCTCCCGGAGGTCCCTGTCCCGCAGTCGCCTTGCAATTCCCTGAACCGTATTACGCGATCGCTGTTGATGATGATCCTATGGACAATGAAATCCCAAGCCAGCTTCCGCAGCCTGTCTCAAGATGGGTTATAACGGCGACAATCGATGCCGAAAGGGATGTCGAGATCTATGAAATGGATTTCGGCGTTGCTCCTCCCGGACCCGCTCCGATTGCTCACCTGTGCACTATTCCAATGGGAACGTTCATGGGCGGCTGTCCGACAGCTTATCCCCTGGATTGCGAGTTCATCTCGAACTTCTCGAATTTCTCCGGCACACCAAAACCTGTGTGGTTTGAGGATCTTCTCGCTGTACTGGTTACCGAACCAGCGGGCGGCATTTGGTTTGTCGAGATATATTCACTGGCGGGCGGCGTTCCGACATTTATCTCAATGACGATGCCCGTTCCCACCCCTCCGGGAATGATGTTCCCTGTGGGTGGTATCGCGTACAGGCTTGATGTCGATGAGGTCACCGGCGATATCTATGTAGTCCATGAGGATACCGTTGGTACCGGAAGTCTGACCGTGACCATAATCCCGTATTAAGGTGTTTTAAAGATTGCTATATCATGGAGTATATGATATATAATTTAATGTTAGTCTGGAAACGGCATTTACGCATCGATAAAAAATGAGGAAATATGCCCTTGAGATTGCAGCAGTGATCTCAGGGGCTGACTCCTCTTTATGGTTGGCCCTCGCATCGCGTTTTCCAAAAAAATGAATTGGTATCCCCGGCGAAGCTCCGGGGAAAGGAGAGCAAGATGATTACTTCTCGCGTTCCAAATCTTATCCTGTTGCTTGTGATAGTCTTCCTGATTATCGGCTGTTCAAGTCACAGTGATAATCCAACGACACCCGATCCTTCAGGATCGATCCCAATGGAACTTACCAGGGGCACTGACGGCCCTGAAGGGGGAGTGGTAAGCTGGGGGCTATGGGATATCGCAATTGATACCGAAACATGGACAGTTGATTTGGTTCCTCTTCGCACTGCGGATTTCGCAGTCAATGTAACTCAGTACCTTCAGCCGCCTGCCGGAAGCACATCAAATCTCGGCATTGCGGTCACCGACACAACTTATTTCGCATCGCAGGGTATTATCTGGGTGGATGTCACACTGACTCATCCATTCCCGTCAAATCCCGAATATGCAGGATTCGATGTGATGGGCGTGTTCATGCACAACGGTTCGGGCACAAGCCTCGTGGATTCATCGGTGAAATACGCATCAGGCTCCAATGACGCCTACCTTTACAACAACGACGGTTACACCCGCTGGATGAACCAGAATGAGTTCACGACAGACGGTCTTCTCGGATACACCGAAGGCGCATTGGGGAATAAAAACATGACCTGGACCGGTACGATCAATCCCTTTAAATACTTCTGCGATGGTCTGAATTCCACCGACGGCCCGTTGAGTTTCTTCAACACATTATCGCATGTCAATGATCGGGGTGTGTTCCGTGCCGGGAGCAATAATACGCGCAGTTATGATCTCATGTTCCCGATGAGCGGCGGATCTCCGGTGCTGACATTCCAGTACGGTGTAATTGCCCGATGGGAAGCGCCGACTCCGTCCCCGCCTAACAACGTGCCGGGCGATTTCCCCGCAAACGCCAACGCACAGGAAGCGATCTATATCTCGACCAACACCTCCGGCAGCACTCTGAACTATCACTCAGCAACCGGCGGTTCAGGAACTCTGCGGGTTTATATCGAGATCATCGACTGGCAGGGCTCGACCAATCCGGGCGGGTTCGCGTCGGAGATCGGCGCGATCTGGGTTGAGGGTTTTGATCCAAACCTGATTCCCGGCGGAGCTGTGGATATCCTTCCAACCGCAATCCAGTATCCGGGATGCTGCCCGAATTCCCAGGCATTTTACGCCAATATACCAAACTGTAATCCAGGACCAGGCGGCGGTGGCAGCATTCTTGTCACTGTCGAAAGCGCGAGCCCGACTGACTATGACTCCGGCTATGGCGCCGCGTATCCAACGAGCGCGAATCTTGCGGGATATGGAGTCGATACCTTTCTCTGCACCAACTATTCCAACAGCCAGCCGTATGTGCCGACACCTACAGGTCCACCATATATCTGGGAAGGCCAGACCGTTGTGTTTACTTGCTGGGCATCAGATGCCGATGTTGGCGACACGCTGACCTACACCTGGAGCATTGTCCCCACTGGCAATCCTGTAGCTTACACGATCCCCGGCGACCCCATTCAGCCGGGTACAAACACTCTTACGGTCACCATGAGTACAGGCAACGGTTATCCTCCCGGGACATATGACATAAGCTGCCAGGTGCAGGATTCATCCGGCGCGCCGAACGACACCGGCACCAGCCCGTCACCCCTGGTCGAGACGGTTTACGTCGCTCCGTATGGCGGGAATGTCCCAACGAATCAGTATGACCAGATCATCACCCCGGGATGGCCGCCGTCATTACAGGGAGGATTAGGCTGCCCTTGGTACTGGGATGGTTTCTATACCCCGGCAGGAAGCGGCATAGTGCCGTTCTGTCATGCTGAAATAAGTATTCTGTCCGGGCCGAGCCTTGGTATGGCCGGTGTGATGGTCATAGCCGACGAGGTTGGCGCCATTGTGGGATTCCCTCCACCCCCGCCGTTGAGAACAGGTTTTGCGCACTTCAC
>CBDUUJ010000036.1:0-12504 GCA_965370205.1 uncultured bacterium | reverse complement strand
GGGGACAGCGCGAGCTTGTTATCGGTGACCGCCAGACCGGAAAAACAGCCCTTCTGATCGATACGATCATCAACCAGAAAAATGCCGATCCGCCCGTGCACTGCATTTATGTGGCGATCGGACAGAAGCAGTCTACGGTCGCGCAGGTTATCAAAACCCTTGAGGAGCACGGGGCGATGGCCTACACAACCATTGTCTCGTCCACCGCAAGCGATCCCGCTCCGATGCAGTACATCGCGCCGTACGCCGGTTGCGCGATGGGTGAATATTTCGCCGAGAAAGGCGAACACGCCGCGCTTTTCTATGACGACCTCTCCAAACATGCTGTCGCATATCGCGAGCTTTCACTTCTCATTCGCCGGCCTCCCGGACGAGAGGCGTATCCCGGTGACGTTTTCTACCTGCATTCACGGCTTTTGGAGCGAGCGTTGAAATATTCCGATGAACTCGGCGGCGGAAGCCTCACTGCGATGCCGGTTATCGAAACCCAGGCGGGCGATGTCTCGGCGTACATCCCGACAAATGTCATCAGTATCACCGACGGTCAGATATATCTCGAGGGCGACCTTTTTTATGCCGGTATCAGACCCGCTATCAATGTCGGCCTGTCGGTCAGCCGGGTCGGTGGCAAGGCGCAGACAAAGATGATGAAGGATGTCGCCGGGAGACTGAGGATCGATCTCGCTCAATACCGTGAACTGGCAAGTTTCGCGCAGTTCGGAAGCGATCTGGATGTCGCGACAATCGCAAGGCTGACTCGTGGAGAACGCCTGACCGAGGTTCTGAAACAGGCGCAGTATGTTCCTATGCCGGTCGAGGAACAGGTGACAATCATTTTCGCGGCTGTCAAAGGGTTTCTCGATGAAATCGACATCTCGGAGGTTAATAAATTCGAGGCCGAACTACTTCCCTGGCTGAAGATTAAATATCCGCAGATATTGCATTCATTGAGGACAACAAAAGCAGTGGACGATGAAACGGAGAAGCTTCTGGAAAAAGCGATGGGTGAATTCAGGGAGAAATTTGTGGCAGGTAATACCGGAATCCCGGAATCCAGCGACACTGAGCCTGAAGAGTCCGGGTAGAATCATATGCTGGAAAAAAGTCAAAAGGTTTTCCATGTTTTGAGAAAAAGAACGAGCGGAGGCAGAAAATGAAACGGAGCTTAACGGTATTAACATTATTGGTGCTTCTCATGGCGATTGCGCCTGCCGCGTTGGGACAGAATATCACCGGACAGGCCACATGGAATTTCACGGGAATTGTAGCGGAAGGCGGGACCTGGGAGATGCGGGTGACGGCATCGTCAAAGGAAATCGATCCCGGCGACGGCCTCACACTGGCAATAGACTACGAAATAAACTCATATGGCCTGGCCTATAATGCGGACCGCATCGATGGAGTCTATTCACTGGTGACCGGCGCGCGTGTATTTAATCAGGATGGGGAGATGATCGGAGGTCCGCAGGTCATGGCAAGCACCCTTCTCACCGGCACCGGCCTGCCCATTGAAATCGAGACATCCGGACTTCCCACCGATGGATTCGGCGGAAAATTCCATCATCCGATTGACAGCTACAGATTCACTCCTTCATCCGATCTGATAATCGACACCGATGAAGGCACTATACATGGAACCGAGTTGCACACCATCATCATCGATCCCGAAATCCCCATCGGCTGGTACCAGTTGAGAATCGATATTGGACTCCAGATCAATGAGGGCGACATTGTCACTCTCATGGGTGTTGATCCGAGTCTCTCGTCAACATCCGAGGAAGAACAGACCCACGCCGTGACAGGTCCCATTGCTATCGGGACACAAAACCAGCCCCAGATGATCTGGACGCTGTTCTCGTCAAGCCTCCCGTCCGGAGGAGTCGTGGCAGTCGAAGACAGGGGATACCTGGCCACAACAAATCGAACGGGATGGTCTTCCAGGGCAATTCTGCCAATGACCGACACTCGCGGGGGACAGATTCGATATCTTCTTGAACCGGATTTTCCACAGGTATGGAATCCGTTCATGCGCACTCCCGGCTCGCTTCTCGATCTTGATTACAATTCCGGTTGGCTGCAGGTCCGCATCGAGAATCCCGACGGTTCGATAGTCGATCTCGGCGGCGCCCCGTTTTCCGGACGCCGGGGAATCGGAGCGACAACATTGCAGGATAAATTCGCATATAACTTCACATCCTACGGGCGCCACCGTATCGAACTCACCGGCTGGATTCAGGACAAATCCGGACAGACATATGTCGGCGGAGGAGTGTACGAGGTCTATGTCGCTCATCTCATTGATATTGAAACCAACGTTTTGAACGGAACCCCGTTCAGGAAAAATGATTTCTTCGATTCCGGATTTCAGCTTTATCCGCCGGTTCCCGCAAAGGTCGAAATAACCTGGGAAATTGATCCGAACTCACGAATCGATCCGGACGATGGATCATTCACGGCATATGCAAACAAATGGGGATATTATTCCCCTCCGCTTTCTTTTGGACGCGACCGATTCGCGCGCGAGTCCAGTTTTCAGTTCAATTCCCCCGGGGAATACCGGGTAGTATTGCTGGCAAGCTACAGTGAACCCGACGGCACTCTCTGGATGGGTGAGAAAACCATAATCGGTGTAATTCATCCCGATGATTCCATCGACCTTGCCAGCAGGCCTCCCTCATCCGGATCGTTCTCATTCACCAACAATGCCCGGTTTGTGCCCGTACCCGCCGATTCCGGCGATACGGTCATTCTTCCCGAATCCACAACTCCCGGTCTGCCCACAGTCTATACATTTCCCATCGGATTCTTCACAGGCGATCAGACCGGCTTCCGGACCGATGATTCCGCACTTATGGAACTGGAATCGGGTGCTGCGGGAACGTTTGTAACTCCATGTCTTGCAAGCTCATCCGGTCTGTTTCCCGTTAACTACCCCGAGGATATCGACCGGAGAAGTTATCTTGTATCACTTGCGACCAGGTCGGACGGCTACTGCCAGGGATTTATCGGCGAGGGTTCATCCAATGCTCATCTCCCCTACCCGACATTCCCCTGGAATCCCGTAGAGCTTTCGGCCGATGCCTCCGGTGACATCTATCACTTCTGGTCCTCCATGGTGTATCGGGACATAACGGCCAATTCGACAAGATACGGCTACTATTCAACCGGGGTTGTCCTCAGCAAAAATGTTACTGTACCGGCTCTGCACCAGGCAGGATCGTCAATTATCTCCGACGGCTGGGGATCGCATAATCTGATCGTCCACAACACGGCTGTACGTCCGGGAAGTATCATTTCCGAGGGATCGACTTTCACACCGGCTGCATATTTCCTTCCGCTTCCACCCGAATCCACTGTGGAGTTTATTGTCACACCTCCGGAAGGAGAACCGGAAATAATCACGTTGACGGCTGATAATTCCGGCTATGCCTCGGGAATGCGTGAAAGATTCAATCTCGACCAGGAGGGAGTCTGGAAAGTCGAGTCCACTTTGACCCAGGACGCCGAGACCGGAACGCTTCTGGGAATAAACGACGGTGCCCCCTGGGAGTTCTATGTTATCAGCGGCGGAAACGATCAACCTGTCGATTTTCACCTGCCCTTCCGAATGCCGCTTGACCCGGATTCAGAGGTCCTGTTACTGAATGGCGATCTTCTGGGCAGCGAATTAACCGAGGGTATCGTGAATGTGTCGACCACTTTCAATGGCGCAGTTGTCGAGCAGACAACGCGCCGAATTCAGGACGGCGCTTTTGTATACACAATCGATCTTGACCAGATATCGAATTCATTTGAGAACTTCGATTTATATGATTCTCGCGACCGGCTGGTTCTGTCATTCTTCGCAATCGGGCTTACATCATCGGGATCAAAGAGAATGGCAGCCAGGATGATCTATATCCAGGGTGGCATACTTTACACGGGTGAGAAAGATTACAGCCCGATAGATCCCAGCACACGCGAGGATCGATTGCAGGATATCGCCACTCAGGCCGAGACCGATCGCGCGCATGAAATCAGGGGACGTATCCCTCCCTGGTAAACAATGGAGTTGAGTGGCGCTTCCAGGCGAGTCTTCGAGCCTGGAGGTGTTTCACACGATGCAAATTACATCAATATCTCCGGGTTAACAGAAGATGAAGAATATTCGCGAACTAAGACGACGCATTAAATCGGTGGACGGGATCCGCCAGATTACGCGTGCGATGGAGATGGTCTCCGCGACCAAACTCCGTCGCGCCCAGCAGAGAATCGAAACGGCGGGACCATACACCGACAAGATGGACGAAATCCTGTCGCATCTCGCCAGGGCTGTCACGGCGGGAACCGTGCATCATCCCCTCATGGAGCCACGCGAGGAGATAAAAAATGTCCTGATTATCGGCGTCGCCTCCGGCAAGGGGTTATGCGGAAGCTTCAACGCGAATATCATCCGCCGTATCAGAAGACATGCAGGCGAGATGATAAAAGCGGGCAATTCAGTCACTCTCCTTCTGATCGGCAAGAAGCTCTATGATTTCTTCAGGCGTCGCGACTGGGAAATCCATCCGGAATCCGTTAATTATCTGAATATCGACCAGACACTGACCGTCAGCTTCCTACAGAAACTCACCGATATCGCAACTGATGCGTTTGAGGATGGTGAATTCGACCGGGTCGATATGGTCTACACCGAGTTCCACAGTGCCATCGTCCATAAGGTTGTATTCAGGCAGTTCCTGCCGATTGTTGGACTGAAGACCGATACCGATGAGGAAGACGAGGTCGGATACAGCCCGGACTACATTTTCGAACCCGATCCCGAAATGCTTTTCAGCATACTGATACCCAAATACGCAAGGATTGTGATGTTCCGCATGCTCGCCGACAGTCTCGCAAGCGAGCATGGGGTACGTATGAACGCCATGCATAACGCAACCGACAACGCGCAGGATATTATTCGCACTCTTACTCTCCAGCGCAACAAGGCGAGGCAGACTGCAATTACCAAGGAGCTTTCTGAAATCGTAGGCGGAGCGGAAGCGCTCCGCGGATAGCAAAATCGACTAAATATCACTGTAATGCCGGTCTTCTGGAATTATTGAAATACTAACAAATAATCCGGTACCCCACCCTTTAGGGTGGGTCACACCAGATTCTGTAGCCCTTCACCCACCCTAAAGGACCCACCCTAAAGGGTGGGGTACCGGATAAATTCCCTGTTTTTTCAATGGTCCCTTCCAGCCGGCATATTCAAGGAGCATCAACCGTGGCAACAGGAAAAATCACCCAGGTCATCGGACCCACAGTAGATATCGAATTCCCCCCGGAATCCCTTCCCGATCTTCTGAACGCTCTGCACATCGAGGATTCCGCCCGTGGGATCGATGTCATCGTCGAGGTCGCACAGCATCTCGGGACCTCGACTGCAAGCTGCATTTCGATGGGTTCCACCGACGGACTTCGCCGTGGAATGGACGCTGTGGACCTTGAGGATCCGATAAAGATCCCCGTTGGTGATGACTGCCTGGGACGAATATTCAACGTGATTGGAAAACCGGTCGACTGGCCCGATTTCCCTCCCGACACCACTGAGATGTATCCCATTCACCGGGAAGCTCCTTCACTCGATGAACAGGAAACCAAAACGGAGGTTTTTGAGACCGGTCTGAAAGTTGTCGACCTCCTCGCGCCGATCCCCAAGGGCGGGAAGGTCGGATTGTTCGGCGGCGCGGGTGTTGGCAAAACTGTCCTTATCATGGAGCTGATCAACAACATCGCGAAAGTCCATGGCGGACAGTCTGTGTTCGCGGGTGTCGGCGAACGAACCCGCGAGGGTAACGACCTGTGGCTCGACTTCCAGGAAGCCCTGATTGCTCACAACTGGACCGATGAGGAGCGCAAATCGAAGAGGGAAACCAATAAGCGAAATAAACAGCCTGTGTTTGTGCTGATTCATGTTGATGAGGACGGAAAACAGGACAGGAAAAACATCAATGAGGGTGAGAGTGAAATCGGCGGTCGCAAATTCGAGTTCAGCTACGACATGCGCGCCCGTGAGTTCAGCCTCACAATGGACGGAAAGCCGGTCACTTTGGACGAGGAAGTCGAGATCGACGGGAAGACATACACGATAACCGAATTTGAGAGGGTTCTCGACAAAACCGCGCTGATCTATGGTCAGATGAACGAGCCTCCCGGAGCGAGATTACGGGTCGGGCTTGCGGGACTCACCCATGCGGAATATTTCCGCGACCAGGGTCGCGATATCCTGCTTTTCATCGACAACATTTTCCGATTCGTGCAGGCGGGAAGCGAGGTTTCGGCGCTTCTCGGGCGGATGCCGTCCGCGGTCGGCTACCAGCCCACACTCGCGACCGAGATGGGCGCATTGCAGGAACGGATCACATCGACAAAGACCGGATCGATCACATCGATGCAGGCGATCTACGTTCCCGCCGACGACCTGACCGATCCCGCTGTCGCGACAACATTCGCGCATCTCGACGCCACTGTGGTTTTATCACGGCGAATTGTCGAGCTTGGTATTTACCCCGCTGTCGATCCGCTCGACTCCACAAGCCGGATTCTCGATCCCCTTGTCGTGGGTGAGGAGCACTACAAGGTCGCGCGGGATGTACAGGAGATATTGCAGAGATACAAGGACCTCCAGGACATCATCGCGATCCTCGGCATGGATGAGCTGTCCGATGATGACAAGGTCGTGGTCGGTCGCGCAAGACGAATCCAGCAGTTCTTCTCGCAGCCGTTCTTTGTGGCCGAGTCGTTCCTGATGACCCCCGGAAGATATGTCCCGCTTAAGGAGACGGTCCAGGGCTTTAAGGAGATCATCGAAGGAAAACATGACGATGTTGCTGAAGCGGCGTTTACGTATGTCGGCAACATCGATGACGTGCTTGAGAATGATAAAAAGATCAGGGAAGAATCGAAGAAACTCGGTGGTGAGCGCTAGGATATGGCGGGACCGAATTTCAGGCTGATTATCGCCACCCTGGCTGGCGATACTATCGAGGAAGACGCCGAAAGCCTCATCGTGCCCGGGGTCGACGGATATCTCGGCATTCTCGCCAACCACGCGCCCCTGATGACCGCGATCGATATCGGTACGCTGACCTACAGGGACACAGCCGGATACGATCACGTTTTCGCTGTCACCGACGGATTTCTCGAGGTCTCAAAAAACATTGTAACAATTATCGCCGATGCCGCTGAGACGGCAGATCACATCGATATTGAAAGAGCGAAAAAAGCACTTGAGAGAGCGAAAAAACGACTTGAGCAGGCCACGACCGATCCGAATATCGACACCACCCGCGCCCGTGCCGCCTACCGAAGAGCACTGAACCGAATAAAAATCGCAGAAGCAAATGAAACCGTTGAACGAGTGTTGAGCAAGAAGGAATAACTTCACTGGTAATAAATTAGTCGCTTAATTCTTCAAGTTTCGGAGCTTGTTTTTTTCTTACCGGTCGTAGTTGCTCAGCAAGACTAGCTAATTCGTCCGCAATATGCTCGTGATCTACACGTGTAGCTTCTTCAATAGCTATAAGACTGAAATCCGCCCACTCTAATTTCTTACTCCAGGCCATGCGAGTTATTTCAAACACATCATCAAATGAAAGTGGAAGTAACAACGCTTTAACTTCATCAAATCGAACTCCGACCAATTCCTGCAGAACATCCTGTAATCGTTCCCCATTCTTGATAACAGCATTTACTGTCGCATTAGTATCTTTCACACTCATTTTCGCTTCAATGATACTAAATGCCAGTAGCCACTGGTCATTCTCTTCTTTCAATCGCGAAATATGATAAGCGTGACTAATCTTTAATTTACCTTTATCAACCTGCCAGCGGATGCCCTGCGGTAATAGATAGACACGACGTAAATGGGCCAAACGGTTGGCTGATAATCCTACTTGACTGGCGATTGCATCATAGTTGCGAATTTTTTTATACAAAACATCAACTGCTTCACCGAGTTCGGATGGCTTCCAATCCGATGGAGAATTCAAAAGTTCTTTAGCTTTTTCAATATTCATTGGATTACATATTCTGCAAGGTCTTCGTTATCATATGGCTGATAATAGTTGCATCATCAGCATCTCCTAAACCCTGTTGTTCTCCCCATTGAAGGAGGTTTCCAGGCAGAGCTTCTGGTATTACAATTGCAACTACCACCTATGCAGCCTGTTTCTCAATTTCTTCCTGAACCTTAGCATCTAACTCATCAACAGTCGCTTGCGCTTTTGAATTATTTAGTGCCTTTATTGCTTCATCTTTATGAGCTTTATCCGGTAAATTTGCTATCCAGTCAGCGCGTTCTTTCATCTTTTCATCTGCTTCATCTTCATCTATTAAAAGATACGCGCTCTTACCAACTGCCTCAGCATCCACCATTCGAAGAGGTTTGCCTTCACCCACCATATCCCTAACTTCGCGAGGTAGAAAGCCGGCAGGAAAATATTTCTTAACACTTTGAACGGACATAGCAAAGAACTTGGCTGCAATTTCAAAGCACTCTTTACGCGACCTGCCTTCATCCCAAGCTCTTTGAACAATCGTTTTTACCCAGTATGCTTTATCGCCTTTTGTTATGTCACTCCTACCCTCGTTTTCCGCCCATGACCTTCGTATAGCCTCATCGTCATCAATTTCCTGAATAATTGCAGGAATTTCATCTAACTCCAGATCTAAACAGGCTCTAAGCCTGCATTGTCCTGCGATCACCTCGTACTTGTAATCTGACGAACTATCAGGGTGGGAACGGATAGTGATCGCATTATTTCTCCAAAAACCGTGCTCAGCAATGGAAGCTTTGACCTTCTCAACGCTTTCCTCAACCTCACTCCTTCGTACATTCACTGTACTCTCCGGGTCAATGCTCGCAATAGCAATCTCCTGGATCTCAGTAGAAATCTGATTAACTTCAGTCATGTTAATCCTCCAATTTTTAGCCCCACAATGTGGAACTCTGAGTTAAGTATATATACCGGCAATTCGAAAGCCAATCCGTAAAGATTGATAATCATACATATCCCCATGATATTTTTCAAACAATGTCGATATTTTTTTCAGAATTCTTCCCGTAAACGATAAATAAATGGTTAATCAGACTTAATCTTCCCGGATTATATTGTAGAAGATCGTCTGATATCTTTTCGCATGTAATAACTGACATATTTGGCACGCATTATGCAATATACATTCTGTAAACGCCTGAATATGGGCTAAATAGCGCTTCATGAGCCGAAAATGCCGCTCATGGGATGCCGGGATGTGTTATCATGTCGACCTGTAGACGAAAAAGTATCATGCCTGACACACAATATTATCTCGATATCAACGGGGGCAGCCGTCTCAAAGGTGAAGTGCGGATCTCAGGATCAAAGAACGCATGTCTGCCCATAATGGCGGCGACACTGCTCGCGAAAGGCACAAGTCACCTTGAGAATGTCCCCCGATTAAAGGATGTCTTCACGCTGTCCAACGTTCTCCGGTCGCTTGGCGCGAAAGTCGAATGGACCGGTGACAACAGCCTCGCAATCGACACGACCGATGTCTCCTGCCTCGAGCCGGATCCCGATTTAGTCAATAAAATGAGGGCGAGTGTGCTTGTGATGGGTCCGCTGTTTGCGAGATTCGGTCAGGCCATGATCCCCCTTCCCGGCGGATGCTCGCTAGGAAAACGTCCGATCGATCTTCACCTCAAGGGTATGGAAAGCCTGGGCGGCACCGTGATGGACCAGCCCGACTGTGTCACGGTGAAGCTGAAATCGGGTCACAGACCCAAAAGCGCCACGATAAAACTGGATTTTCCATCCGTTGGAGCGACTGAAAACATCATGATGGCCAGCGCGCTTGCGGACGGGGTCACGGTGATTGAAAACGCCGCGCGCGAGCCGGAAATAAACGATCTTGCCGATATCATCTCATCGATGGGAGCGAAAGTTGTCGGTGCGGGTGATGAAACGATAACCATTGTCGGCGTGAATGAACTTCGACCCGCCAATCACCGCATTATTCCCGACCGCATCGAAGCCGGCACATATCTTATCGCAGGCGCCATCACAGCGGGGAAAGTAACGTTGCTGGATGTCCGGCCTGAGCATATGACTGCCACAATCGAGCAGCTTGCATTGACGGGATGCAAAATTACAACGGAACTGGACAGGATCACGATAGAAGCTCCGGATGTGCTGAGACCGGCTGATGTCCGCACGCAGCCATATCCCGGATTTCCGACCGATGTCCAGCCTCAGTACATGGCGCTGATGACCCGCGCCGCCGGTGAAAGCCTTTTCGTTGAGAAAATTTTCGAGCGACGTTTGCTTGTATCCGACGAACTAAAACGAATGGGCGCAGATATCCGTGTGATTGAAAATTGCGCCCTGGTTAACGGGGCGAAGAAACTGACAGGCTGCGAGGTCACCGCTCCGGATATCCGCGCAGGAGCAGCACTGTTGATCGCGGGACTCTGGGCGGAAGGCACCACTCGTCTCAGGGGCCTCGAACATTTCTTCCGTGGATATGAATATCCCGTAGAGAAACTCGCAGCTCTCGGAGCCGACATCGTCGAGACAACACCGTCAAAGAAGCTATGCTCCGAAGTATCGGGAAGCTGATAAAGCCAGTCGCCATGAACATACGTCCCTTTTTTTTACTGGTTCGCCGCTTTTTTAAGCTGCATCTGTTAATGAATGCCTGTAAGAAAGGGGCTGTTGTAAAAAGTAGTTTTTCCGGTACCCCACCCTTCAGGGTGGGTGGAAGACGCATAGTTTCCGGGATCGCCCACCCTAAAGGGTGGGGTACCGGATTATTTTTTCTCTTTTATAACAACCCAAAGAAATCCGGTGCTCCAGAATGTAAAAATATATTTTGGTCTATCAGATTTCCGGTTATTATTTTTCTGCTCCTTTTTTTCACTCTAATTCCGCATTCAGGTGTTTACACGTCACACGCTGAAGAGAACGGCAGACTTCTCGATTCCTTTCCATGGGTCAGCACAACATGGGATGTAAACGAATTGCTCCTTAGTTTCTCGAACCTTCACCCCGGAACATTCGAAATCTATGATCTGGATCATCCATCCAGATTTGTGCTCGATATTCCGGGATTAACCTGTCCTGAAGACGAACCGGTTTTTGAGACGCATAATTTCACCGGAATCCCGATTCTCACTCAATTGAGGGGAAGATGCGACGCGGAACGCACGAGGATCGTGCTTGAATCACGTTACCCGCTCCACTGGGAAGTTGTATCGCCGGAAGGCAGCAACCATCTCGAAATTCTCTTCCTCCTGAGATTCCGTCAGACCATGGAGGAGATCGCAATCGACTCCGGGACAACCTACATCAGCAGACGGTATGTGACCCCGTCGGGGCAGAGATATACACATGCGGTGATATCCGACCCATCGAAAAGCAGGCTTCGTCCGAGAGTGCTCCAGGCTTCGGATGTAACCGGCAGACAGATGGCATCTATCGACACGATTGTCAACGGTTGCGGAGCCGCGGCGGGAATCAACGGCGGATATTTTTCATGGCCGGGCATAAGCATGTCGCTAGTGATACAAAACGGTGAAATTCGATGTCCACCACAGCTTCACAGACCGGCGTTTATTGTTCTGGACAACGGACGCTGCATGATCGATTACCCGATTATCAGAGGTTCCGTCGTATCCGGCTCAGGACTCAGGCTGGAAGCCGATGTGGTCAATCAGACGCCCGGACCGGGTCAGATTGCCCTGCTGACACCGGGACATCCGGCTCGTATCAGAAATGACATGGATGGACACTTCGCAGTTTTTCATAATGGAACCGTTGAGTATAGCGGAGGCGGGGATATCGAGGATTTTGTCGACAGGTTTGTTATATGGTCCAAACGGTATAATCTCTATCTCAACCTGCTAAGTATCGGCGAGTCGGTGGAAATTAATTATCAGGTAACCGAATACGGAACAACCCGGATCATGCACGCGCTGCAGGGCGGACCGTTTCTTTTAAACGGTGGCAGAGTCCGGGTAACATCGGAGCAGGACGATATTGGAAGGGATATCGCAGTTGGCCGTTCGGCTCGTACAGCGGTTGGGATTGACAATCAGAACCGCATTTATCTGGTTACAGTTGAAAGTCCGGCATCTGAGAGAAGTATCGGAGCGACTCTCGAGGAACTTGCCTGGACCCTCTATGAACTTGGGGCGACATGGGCGATAAACCTGGACGGCGGCTCATCGTCCGGTATGGCGCTCGGCTATACAGATACCGAATCGGGTCTCCCTGCAGGCGGAAGGAATATCGTGACTGCGCTTGTGCTTATCGATGAATCGGGCAGAATGCAGGGGGAGCGATTTTTCTTTTAAATCCCAATGTAATAAATTTCGTAGCGCCGGCATCCCTGGGGATTTTGAAAAAAGCACAATATTTCTCAATTTACTTTTCATTCTAAAATATGCCGCCCACAAACTTGATCCTGTCTCGACCGGTTTTTTAATAATCTGCGGGT